>NZ_JAKUGE010000019.1:0-94122 GCF_022663795.1 Bacillus cereus group sp. BfR-BA-01349 | reverse complement strand
CTGCTTTTATTTTATCTTTTGAAGAAAATTTAGCCATAAAAAATGCACCTCCAATTGTTAGTTATGTGTCTAACAATTGGGGTGCACTTCAGGGGAACGCGGTCGTTTTTTTATATCATTGTTATAATTTCAAGTAAAGTTCCATCAATATCAAAGAAAATCATATTACAATCTCCTTAACTACTTAGCGCTTTCTGCAAGCTCATATCCTCTTACAAACAATAAAGTCATATAAGAAACAATAAATGAGAAGATGCTGTACATGCCAACCCAAAAGAAAAATTTTGGAGTAAAGGCGATAACACCTATTATTAAAAAACTAGCAAACGTTACAATCGGCATTACGTAATACGTTTTCGTCTTGCGCGTTCCAATAACAGAAACGATAAAGATAAGTAATGGACAAATTAATAAGACGAAAATCAATTCATTCATAGGTATGTCCCCTTTTCTAATTGCAGTAATCTGTTTCTCGTAAACGTTTTGAAATAATTACTCTCCTAATATAATTTCGCTAAGTAATAACGAATCCCTCTTGAAAACTGATAATTCATGATGAATTTTACAAGCAAAAAACGTAAGCAAGAGAACACTTGCTTACGTTATAGGATAAACATCGCAACGATCGTGGTGACAATTAAACCGATAACAACCGGTAAAAAGTTTCGGCGTGCAAGTTCAAATGGATCGACTTTACAAATCGCAGCAGCAGGAATAAGTGCCCAAGGAATTAACGTCCCGCCCCCGGTCCATATAGCTGCAATTTGCCCGAGTGCTGTTAATGTAGCTGTTCCATGGCCAAGTGCTGTTCCAAAAAGATTGGCAATGGAACCAGCAAGTGATATACCTGAAAAACCTGATCCATCTAAGCCGGTAATGACACCAACGATGGTTAATGTCCCTGCCGATACATATTGATTTAAAGGAACAGTTTGAGATAAAGCGATGCCTAAGTCGTTAATGATTCCGTGTGAACCTTTCGGTAAATAGTCCCCGATAATTTTTACAAATCCACTATCTCCTAAATAAAAGAGTGCAGCGATAGGAATAACTGGTCCGAAAATTTTAAAGCCAAATTGGAGCCCTTCTATGAAATAATCGGTCGTTTTATTCAGTCCATTTCCTTTGTAGGCGATGAGGGAAATGATGATAATCATAATAACAGTCGTTCCGCCGATAAGTGCAGTTGCGTCGCTTCCTTGTAATTTAAATTGAATCATGCAAAGGATATCAATGATATATATGATAGGGATACAAATAGCGAGCCATTTTTTTATGCGAGGAGATAATGAAGTGAGCGTTTTAGAAGACTCAGTTGATGGAATAGCTTCTTGTATAGATAAGCCTGTATGAAACTCTTTTCGTAAGAAGAAAAAAGCGACAGAAGTTGTCACAATGCCCATAACGATAACGAGTGGAACAGTTGCAGATACGATGCTGGAAACAGGGAGACCAGCCGCGTCTGCAGTTAATTTCGGTGCACCTTGAATAACGAAGTCTCCTGATAAGGCGATGCCGTGTCCAAATAAGTTCATAGCAATTGCAACCCCAATTGGAGGAAGGCCGACACGTACAGCAACCGGTAATAAAATAGCTCCCATTAAGGCGACAGCTGGAGAAGGCCAAAAGAAGAAAGAAATGGTCATCATTAAAAGGCCGATAATCCAGTAGGCGAGTGTAGGTGTACGAATCATTTTTGTAAATGGTGAAATCATCGTATCATTTATGCCAGTATGAACGAGTAAATTGCTCATTGATACGATAATGGAGATGATTAATATAGTTGGTAATAGCTCAGTAATGGCGTAAATGAAACTTTGAAAAATTCCGCTAATGGCAAGAGGGATAGAACTCGTTGCAGTTAATGCTAATAAAAAGATAAAAACGATACAAATGATAGTCGTATCTTTTCGGAGAATAAAAAAGGTAATAATAGTGAGTAAACAAATAATGTAGAGAGCGTGTAATAGCGTTAATTCAACTCCCATAACATTCACATCCTTTAGGCATTCGTGTAGTGTATTGTATGAAAGCGGTGAAAGTATGTGAGTATAGGAAAAAGAAAAAATAAAATTTCATGTACTGTAATGATAAGAATAAAAAATGGATGATACAATACAATTAATCCTAAAAATGGGATTTGAGGAGAAGGGGGAATGGGGGAGTACGAATGAGAGAAAAAATAGGATATTATGGTGTGCTAGTTTGTTTACTATTATCAGTTATTTCAGGACAATTTCTTAACAGTGAATGGGTACCAGTTATATTATGTATAGGAGTATTGATTTTTGCTCCTATGTATCGCTGGAATGAATGGAAAGCATATAGTCGAAAAAAGAAAATGGTTTTCAGCATCGAATTTGTCATTATAATCAGCACAATTCCGGTTTTGTTATGGAATGGAAAGGAAATGAGATAATAGATGGAATTGTAATGTTTCAAGGGTGGTTGTTTATTGCGAAAATGCTATATTTAATATGCATTTTAATGTTGGTAGTGGTAGTCACTAAAATAGTAAACGAAAAGCTATTCGTTAATGAATAAAAGGAAATGCCACCTTATTCGGTGGCATTTTTTTCTATGATTTCAACAAGGAATAACAATTAGTTCCCGATTTGATTTTGTAATAACTTCATATCCGTCTTTCGTGATAACGATATCATCTTCAATTCTACAGCCGCCCCAGTTTGGTATGTAAATACCAGGTTCAACGGTAACGACCATACCTTCTTCTAAAGTAGCTTTACTTTCTTGGGATAAGCGAAGAGGTTCATGTATTTCTAACCCAAGACCATGACCAGTAGAGTGTCCAAAATATTGACCATATCCATGCTCAGTAATGTAATCTCTCGTTATATCATCGATACTTTTCGCAGTTTCTCCAGGCTTAATCGCTTCAGTCCCACGTTTTAACGCTTCTCGTACAACATTGTATATTTTTTTGAATTCTTCCGATGGTTCCCCGATTGCTACAGTACGTGTTATATCGGAACAATATCCGTCGTAAAGTGCACCGAAGTCTAATGTAACGATATCGCCTCGTTCGATTATTTTATTTGATGCAACTCCATGGGGAAGTGAAGAACGAACGCCTGAAGCTACAATGATTTGGAAGGAAGAAGATGTAGCCCCTTTTTTTCGCATGAAAAATTCTAATTCATCTCGAACGTCAGTCTCGCTTATTCCAGGCTTTAGAAATGTAACAATATGGTGAAATGCTTGATCAGCGATCGTAGCTGCGATTTTCATTGTTTCTATTTCAGATGTGTCTTTAATAAGGCGAATATTTTCAATGATCTCACATACTGGAACCATTTCTGTATGTATATATTTTTGTAGTTTCTTAAATTGTTGCAAAGTCATATTATTGTCTTCTATACCAAGTTTTTGAATGTTTAATTTTGATACTTGATTTGCAACTTCTTCTTCTAAATTTCCTTTATGCATAATAATTTCTGCTGCTTTTATTTCCGTTTTTGCTTGATCTACGTAACGGAAATCGGTAATAAAAATAGCTTTATGCGCAGAAATTAAGACAACGCCTGCGCTACCTGTAAAGCTTGTTGCGTATTGACGGTTTTCTTTCTTTGTAATAAGTAACCCGTCGATTCCGTAATTATGTAGTTGTTTTTGGATGTTAGTTATTCTTATATTCATTTTAATTCCTCCTTTTTACATTAATAAAGCAAGAATTGTGCCAATATATTTATTTAGAATAAAAGAGAAGAGGGTAGCTGTGTGTCAAAAAAACTAGACGGATGTAAAATAAATATATATAAAATTTTTACAGTAAGTTTTTATGTGAATGAACAATAATGTAAACTTGCAAACAAAATCTTTTTAATTTAAATATTATATTTTTTGTATAAATAAATTAAAAAATTGGTATAATAAGGGATTGTTACGTTTTTTTGTAGGTAAAGAGATGTAACGAAAAAATTGGGTTAAGGAATGTGAATGTATGAAGAAATTAAGTAAAGTAATGTCATTTTGTTTGGCCGCTAGTATGCTTGTTATAACGGGGTGTGAAACAAGTGAAAACAAAGTTCAAGTGAATAAAATGATTGACCAGCTTGATGAAGCGCCAGAAGTGACAGAAAAAGAAGCAAAAAAGATTGTAAGAAAGAATGTAGATGGAATAGCAAACGCGTTTAGTGAGATGGAAAAAGAAAATGGATGGAGCCGAAATAGTCCTGGGGATTTAGAGACAGTTAAAAAAGGAGTTAAGGGATTAGTTTCAGAAAAGTTTGTAGAGAATCAGCTTCCTGAATTGCTTAATAACTTTAATAGATCGAGAGAGACTGATATGTTACCATTCCCAAATTATTTTCAATCTGAAATAAGATTTTCTTCTTCACAAGATAAAGAAAATTTAACGGTACATACAGTAAGTTTAGAAGATGAAATAGGTCGTGCGGCCCAAGAATGGGAATTTCATTTGGTGTATAAAGAAGGGGAATGGTTAATGGATAAATGGTCATTCGTTTTTCCTGAAGATTTAAAACTTACAAAAGAAGAAGCAAATAGAATTTTACAAATGCCAGACGATAAGAATGTGTCATTTGTAAGTGAAGAAAATAGTGGCGATAAGAAATATATATTCAAAGATAGTAACGGATTAATTACTGTAAATGCGAAAACATCTCTTATTTCATACAATGTAGATGAAAATAGGTATGAAAAAGTAACGAAAGAAAGAAATATTCAAGAAACAGAACAAGTACAGAGAAAGGATTCCAGTGCGTATACAGGCTCAAAAGACGAGAAACAATCGCAAAAAGAATCTTCTTCAAAGATAGATAGAGCAAATGTTTTAAGCGAATTAGCTGCTATAGATAAACAAGAAAAACATACGAATGCTATGTCAACCAATGATATAGTAAATGAAATAGAAGGAAATTATGAACTGTGGGATAATAAACTAAATGAAATTTACAGTACATTAAAAAGTACGATGTCAGCTGATGCGTTCCAGTCGTTAAAAACGAAACAAATTGCGTGGGTTAAAGAAAAAGAAAGTAAAGTTAAAGCAATTGGTACTGATACAAATAACGGAACGATGAGGCGTATCGAAGCCTCAGAAGAGAAATATAAGATGACAAAAGCAAGGTGTTATGAATTAGTAAATGGGTATATGAATTAGTGTGAACGAATATAAAAAAATGCGTTGCTTATAAGCAACGCATTTTTTTATTTACGCTTTTAATTTCATTACAATATCAACATCTGGTGTTACATATACGGTTTGCTGATTGTCGTACGTAACAAAACCAAGTTTTGCACCACTCGGTTTTTTGACATGGCGTATTTTGGTGAAATCAACAGGTACAGAGCTAGACTCTTTCGCTTTACTGTAATAGGCAGCAATTTTGGCAGCTTCTAGTAAAGTTTCTTCAGCAGGCTCTAAAGAACGAATGACAACGTGAGAGCCAGGTATGTCTTTCGTATGTAACCAAATTTCATCACGGCGGGCAAACTTCGTTGTTAAATAATCATTTTGTTTATTGTTTTTACCAACGAAAATCTCTGTGCCATCACTTGCTACATATTTATCTAATACTGGTTTAGTAGTCTTTTTCTTTGCGTTTTTCGTTTTACGATTGCGCACATAACCTTCTTCAGCTAATTCCTCACGAATTTCTTCAATATCTTTTGAAGAAGCAGCTTCCATTTGTTGAAGTAAGCTATCAAAATAAAGAATTTCTTCATTTGTTTTTTCGATTTGTTCTTCTACAACAACAACTGAATTTTTTGCTTTTTGATACTTTTGGAAATAGCGTTGTGCATTTTCAGATGGTGTTTTTAAAGGATCTAATGTAATTTTTACAGTTCCACCATTCTCATCGTAATAATTAACGACCTCAATATCTTTATCGCCCTTTTTTAAAGCGTACATATTGGCTGTAAGTAGCTCTCCAAATAGTTGATATTTATCTGCTTTTCCAGCATCTTGCAGTGTTTTTTCGAGTTTAATGAGTTTTTTCTCGTTTTTATTTTTTTCGTTTTGCATAAAGCGTTCTAAATCATGAGCTTGTTGTTTTACACGATCACGTTCTGCTTTGCCAAAGAAGAAACGATCTAACAATTCGCTCACTGATGAGAATGTTTTTTCTTCTCCTTGCAAGTGTGTAAGAGGGAAAAGATAAAAGAATTCTTTTCCCTTTGCAGTAATCATTGTAGGTGTATATGCATGAGATAGTAATGGTGTTTGTATAGAGAAAAATGCTTCTGATAATGCTTTCTCGTTTACCATACCGGCTTTCTTTACTACTTCTTTTGCAAATAATGGGGATATTCCCATGAAAGCACCGACGAGTTGTTTATCCATATTTCCAGATAGAAAGTCTAGCGGTCTAATAAAATCATCTGCAGTTTCAATTTGCAGATGATTGATTTTATGTTGGGCTGGTGGCGCGACGTACTCAGCACCAGCATATACAGTTCGGTGACGGTTTACGGCTAATGAAACGTGTTTTAAGCTATCTAAAATCACGTTTGTTTTCGTATCTAATAAGATAATGTTACTATGTCGTCCCATTATTTCAATTACTAATGTTTTTAATGATTCGGCTCCGATTTCATTACGACTGCGAACTGTAATTTGAATAATGCGTTCTAAGTCGATTTGTTCAATTTTTTCAATAAATCCACCTTCTAAATGTTTGCGAAGAAGCATACAGAACATCGGCGGTATTGCTGGCGAATCGTAGTTTTGATTCGTTAAGTGCATACGCGCATATGTAGGATGAGATGAAAGAATTAGTTTTTGGTTCTTTCCATTCGCTCGAATATGTAATAAAATCTCGTATTTTGAAGGTTGATATATTTTGGAAATTCTTCCTGTGTAAAGAGAATTTTCAATTTCATGTGTAATCGCTCTTGTAAATAATCCATCGAATGCCATAAATGAACACTCCTTTCTAACTAAATGTTAATTATAGCATTTTTTTGGACGAGGCTGAATAAGCTTTCAATAGAGTATGTCTGGAATCAGGAGGTCGATAGCAGGATGAACTGGTATGGAATGCGAGCACATGAAGTGGAAGAAAGAACGAATACGAATGTAAAGGTTGGACTTACAGAGAAAGAAGCAGAAGGGCGAGTAAAGAAATTTGGTACTAATGAATTAGAAGAAGCAAAAAGGCCTTCTGCACTAATGGTATTTTTAGCACAGTTTAAAGATTTCATGGTACTCGTTTTGTTTGGAGCAACAATTGTTTCTGCGTTTTTAGGTGAATACATTGATTCTATTGCTATGGTTGCCATTGTTATTATCAATGGTATTCTCGGCTTTTTTCAAGAAAGAAAAGCTGAAAAATCATTGGAAGCTTTAAAGGAACTAGCCGCTCCGCAAGTTACTGTAATGCGGAATGGAAAGTGGGTAAAAGCACCATCTAAAGCACTTGTTTTAGGGGATATTATTAAGTTTTCCAGTGGTGATCGTATTGGGGCTGATGTGCGTCTTGTTGAGGCATCAAGTTTATATATTGAAGAGTCTGCTTTGACAGGGGAGTCCGTACCTGTACAAAAGAAGGTAGAAGCATTGCAAGGGCAAGATGTTGCAATTGGGGATCAAAAAAATATGGCTTTTATGGGGACAATGATTACGCGAGGATCTGGTACAGGAGTTGTTGTAGCAACTGGTATGAATACAGCGATGGGGCAAATTGCAAATATGTTGCAAAATGCAGAGCAAATGGAAACGCCACTGCAAAGAAGGTTAGAACAGCTCGGAAAAATATTAATTATTGTAGCTCTTATTTTGACAGCGCTCGTTGTATTGGCTGGTGTGTATCAAGGGAATGAAGTATATCATATGTTTTTAGCTGGCGTATCGCTAGCTGTTGCGGCTATTCCAGAAGGATTGCCAGCAATTGTTACAGTAGCTTTATCACTTGGTGTACAGCGTATGATAAAAAAGAGAGCAATTGTAAGGAAGTTACCGGCCGTAGAAACGTTAGGCTGCGCTTCTGTTATATGCTCTGATAAAACGGGAACAATGACGCAAAACAAAATGATGGTAACACATATGTGGTCAGGCGGAGAATTGTGGAAAGTGACAGGGCAAGGATATGAACCTAATGGCTCTTTTATGAAAGGTGAAAAAGAAGTGAATCCAGCTAAGACAAAATCACTTTATCAGCTACTTACATTTGGTTCACTATGTAACAATGCAAATATTATTCAAAAGAAAAAGGCGTACGTATTAGATGGAGATCCGACAGAGGGAGCGCTTGTAGCTGCAGCAATGAAAGCCGGGATAACACGTGAGGCATTAAAAGGGAAATTTGAAATTATTCGTGAATTCCCCTTTGATTCAACTCGAAAAATGATGAGTGTTATTGTACGAGATCGAGAGGGGAAAAAGTTTATTGTTACGAAAGGAGCACCGGATGTTCTTTTGCAACTGAGTCAAACAATCTTATGGGGGGATAAGCAGCAGCCGTTAAGTGAGCTATATAGAAAAGAAGTACAGGCGGCTATTCATAGCTTAGGTAGTCAAGCGCTTCGAACAATTGCAGTTGCGTTTAAACCTTTAAAAGTCACGGATTCTATTGAACATGAAAGAGACGTTGAAAAAGATTTTATGTTGGTTGGAATACAAGGTATGATTGACCCGCCAAGGCCAGAAGTGGCGCAGGCGGTAAAAGAGTGTAAAGAAGCTGGTATTCGAACAGTAATGATTACAGGTGATCATAAAGTGACAGCAATGGCGATTGCTGAACAATTAGGAGTTTTACCACCAGATGGACGCGTTGTTGAAGGAGTAGAACTCGCGAATATGGATGTGGAGGAATTAGAAAATGTTGTAGAAGATACGTATGTATTCGCTCGTGTATCACCTGAGCATAAATTGAAAATTGTTAAGGCACTGCAAAATCAAGGACATATAGTAGCGATGACAGGTGATGGAGTGAACGATGCTCCAGCGATAAAAACAGCGGATATTGGGATAGCGATGGGAATTACAGGGACAGATGTTGCGAAAGAAGCCTCTTCACTTGTTTTACTAGACGATAATTTTGCTACAATTAAATCAGCAATTAAAGAAGGAAGAAATATATATGAGAACATACGTAAGTTCATTCGCTACTTATTGGCGTCAAATGTTGGAGAAATTTTAGTTATGTTATTTGCGATGTTACTTGCATTACCACTGCCGATGGTTCCTATTCAAATTTTATGGGTGAACTTAGTTACTGATGGTTTACCAGCGATGGCATTAGGTTTGGATAAGGCTGAAGGAGATGTGATGAAGAGAACACCGCGTCACCCGAAAGAAGGGGTATTCGCTAGAGGGCTTGCGTGGAAAATAATAAGTCGAGGGTTTTTAATTGGGGCAGTGACGTTAGTGGCGTTTATTATTGCGTATAACCAACATCCAAATGAACTGAAATATGCACAAACTGTAGCGTTCGCGACGTTGGTACTTGCTCAGCTTATTCATGTATTTGATTGTCGTAGTGAGCATTCTGTCTTTCACCGTAATCCATTTGGGAACGTGTATTTAGTAGGAGCGGTTATTATTTCGTTACTACTCATGCTAGTGGTTATATATTATCCACCGTTACAACCAATCTTTAGCACAATGCCGATACAAGCAAGAGATTGGTTATTAATTGGAGGTTTGTCATCAATTCCGACTTTCTTACTAGTAGGTTCTTTATTAACAGGGAAAAAGGCTAAGAAGAAAAAGCCGATATTATATAAGAAGGGATTAAACTTGAAATAGTCAATGTTATGAAAATGTGATATAATTTACAGAAGGTAGTAGAGCCTTGTCTCTATTACCTTTTTCATTGAGTTATTTTATGGCTTGGATGTGATAAAAATGATTTCTAGTATGACAGGGTTTGGAAGATCGAAAGTAGAAAGTGATACTTTTCAAATTACAGTAGAAATGAAATCGGTGAACCACCGTTTTTTAGAGATGAGTATTCGACTTCCTAAGCAAATGATGGTATTTGAGGACAAAATTCGTAAAATAATTGCACAGCAAGTTCGACGTGGACGCATTGAAGTGTCTATTAGTATAGCGGGTGAAGGACTTGTTGAAAGAAAATTAAGTGTGAATTGGTCACTTCTTGAGCAGTACCAATCGATGATGGAAGATATAAAAGGGAAATTTCAATTACAAGATTCTATTACACTTCAGCAATTAATGGCAATGCCAGAAGTAACAGCAATTGAAGAAATAGAAAATGTAAATGAACATTTTGAGAACAGTTTATATGAGGCTGTTCGTCAAGCTGCTCATATGTTGAAAACGATGAGAGATGGCGAAGGAGAACGATTACATAAAGATATAGCGTATCGTTTACAAGAGATTAGCAATTGTGTAAATGCAATTATTCCACATGCACCAATTGTTACACAAAAATATCGTGAACGATTAGAAAATCGCTTAAAAGAATTACATAATCAAGGTCTAGATGAACAAAGATTGCTAACAGAAGTCGCAATCTTTGCAGAGCGTTGTGATATTCATGAAGAGTTAGTTCGTTTGCAAAGTCATTTAGAGCAATTTCGTGAAACATTGCAGATTGAAGAGCCTGTTGGAAGGAAAATGGATTTCATCGTGCAAGAGATGCATAGAGAAATTAATACGATTGGTTCTAAGGCAAATGACTTAACAATTTCAAAATATGTTGTAGAAATGAAAAATAACCTTGAAAAAATTCGTGAACAAGTACAAAATATTGAGTAGCTTTCAAAAAATATATAAAGTTATACGTGGTGGAGAAATCGGATAGACTTACTAGGAGGCGCAAACTATGGCCATGCGGTTTTTAAATATTGGATACGGAAATATTGTATCTGCTCATCGAATTATTGCTATTGTAAGTCCGGAGTCAGCTCCTATTAAACGAACAGTACAAGAAGCACGCGAACATAATGCTTTGCTTGATGCTACGTATGGGAGAAAAACAAGGGCGGTTATTGTTATGGATGATGGGCATGTTGTATTAAGTCCAATTCAACCAGAGACGATTGCACATCGTTTGAATAATAAAGAAGATTTAAGTGAGGAAGGGTAGGTTTTACATATTTATGAGAAGTAGAAGAGGATTGCTCATCGTTCTTTCAGGGCCTTCTGGGGTTGGAAAAGGGACGGTTCGTAAAGAGCTGTTTAGCCATGAGGATACACGTTTTCAGTACTCTATTTCAGTAACGACACGTAAGCCGCGTGAAGGTGAAGTAGATGGTGTGGATTATTTCTTTAAAGAAAGAGAAGAATTCGAGGAAATGATTCGTAATGAAAAATTACTTGAGTGGGCTGAGTTCGTAGGTAATTATTACGGAACACCGATTGACTATGTTGAAAAAACATTACAAGAAGGAAAAGATGTATTCTTAGAAATTGAAGTGCAAGGAGCAATTCAAGTTAAGAAAGCTTTCCCAGAAGGTGTATTTATTTTCTTAGCACCTCCAAGTTTATCTGAACTAAAAAGCCGTATTGTCGGACGTGGTACAGAGACTGAAGATGTTATTGAAAATCGTTTAACTGTAGCGAAAGAAGAAATCGAGATGATGGACGCTTACGACTATGTAGTAGAAAACGATCAAGTTGAATTAGCTTGTGATAGAATTAAAGCAATTGTGGTTGGCGAACATTGCCGCCGCGAAAGGGTAGCAAAATATTATAAAGAAATGACGGAGGGTCTATAATTATGTTAAATCCATCAATTGACTCATTACTACAAAAAATCGATTCTAAGTACACATTAGTAACAGTAGCTGCAAAACGCGCGCGTGAAATGCAACTTGCTAATAACTGTGTTGTAGAAAAACCTGTTTCTCATAAATGTGTAGGTAAAGCATTAGAAGAAATCGATGCAGAAGCATTAAGCTACGTACCAAGTGAAGATAAAGTAGCTGAATAAGCCTTTGCCTTCGACAAAATAAAACATAGACTTTATAATTTTCTATGTAACGGTAACAACCTATTTACAAGTAGGTTGTTATTTTTTTACGAAAGGAATGAAATATTGGTACTGACGAGCTGAGAATTCTATTTCAGTATTATAAGTTTGAAAAAGAAAGAGGACGAGTCATATGCTAAAAGGGAAAAAGATACTTCTATGTGTAACAGGAGGCATTGCGGTTTTTAAAGCAGCTGCGTTAACGAGTAAATTGACACAATCTGGTGCGATTGTAAAAGTAATGATGAGTGAGTCGGCAATGAAGTTTGTTACGCCTCTTACATTCCAAGCGCTTTCTCGCCATGATGTATATACGGATACATTTGATGAGAAAGACTCAGCTGTTATTGCTCATATTGATGTAGCAGATTGGGCGGATGTTGTACTTGTCGCACCTGCTACTGCCAATTGTATTGGAAAGTTAGCTGGTGGTATTGCAGATGATATGATTACAACTACTTTGTTAGCTACTACAGCTCCGGTATGGATTGCGCCTGCTATGAATGTGCATATGTATGAAAATAAAATAGTTCAAAAAAATATGATGACATTGAAAACGCTAGGATATACATTTATTGAGCCTGGGGAAGGCTTTTTAGCATGTGGATATGTAGCGAAGGGACGACTAGAAGAACCTGAAGCAATTATCGCACGGTTAGAGGAAGCTTTCTCAGAACACAAACCATTGCAGGGCAAAAGAATATTAATAACTGCTGGCCCAACACGTGAAAAGGTTGATCCAGTTCGTTTTATGACAAATTTTTCTTCTGGAAAAATGGGGTATGCGATTGCGGAAGTGGCAGCGAATTTAGGCGCTGATGTTATACTCGTTTCAGGACCGACAGCATTAAATCCACCGTTACATGTAACGACAGTGCAAGTGGAATCTGCACAAGATATGTTAGAAGTGGTTCTTCAACATTATCAAAACGTAGACGTTGTCATTAAAACAGCAGCAGTTGCAGATTATCGTCCGAAATATGTTCATGAGAATAAAATGAAAAAGCAAAATGGTGATGCTGTCATTGAACTTGAAAGAACGGTGGATATTTTAAAAACGTTAGGTCAGAAAAAGGATAAACAGTTACTTATCGGTTTTGCTGCTGAAACGACAAATGTAGAGGAATATGCAACGAAAAAACTACGTGAGAAAAATGCAGATATGATTGTCGCGAATGATGTAAAAGCGCAAGGAGCTGGATTTGGCACGGATACGAATATTGTAACAATGTATAGAAAAGATGGAAAAGTTATTGAGTTGCCACTTTTAATGAAAAAAGAGGTAGCTCGTGAAATATTGAAGCAAATTGAAATGATGTTAGAAGATGATCGTTTATGAAATTTGCAAGTGTCATTGTTGATGTACCTGCCCGTCAGACAGATCGACCATTTGATTACATTATCCCTAAAAAATGGGAAGATATTGTACAGACAGGAATGCGTGTAGTAGTTCCGTTTGGCCCAAGAAAATTGCAAGGTTTTATTATTGGGATTAAAGATTCGGTGGATGTAGAAAGTAAGAAGTTAAAGACAATCCATGAAATATTAGATGTAACACCGGTTTTAAATGATGAATTATTAAAGCTTGGATATTGGCTTACAAGTGAAACGTTATGCTACATGATTTCAGCTTTTCAAGTGATGCTTCCAACTGCGATAAAAGCAACGTATAAAAAACGTCTACAACTTTGTAAACAGGAAGAAATAGCACCTGAAATACTATATTTATTTCAGGATAAAGAAGCAATTGATTTTGAAGTAATCGAGCAACAGCCACATTTATACCGAGCTATTCAACAAGAAATTAAAAATGGTACGGTTGAAGTCGTTTATCAAGTGAAAGATAAAGTACAAAAGAAGAAGCAAAGAGTGGTTCAGCCGGAGTTGCCAGAAGATAAATTGGAATTAGCGGCATTTGAACTGAAAAGTAAAAAACAACAAGATGTACTTTATTATTTTGTGGAAAATTATAAAAGTGCACCGTTGAAAGTAATTACAGAAGAGTTACAAATAACAGATGCTCCAATAAAAGCACTTGTTAAAAAGGGATTCATTTCAGGAAAGTATGTGGAAGTATACCGAAATCCGTATGACGATGATGATTTTGAACAAACAAAACCATTTCCACTTACGGAGGAACAAAAACAAGTTATTACACCGATTTTATCATCAATTACAAATGAAACTTATAATCCATTTTTACTATATGGTGTTACAGGAAGTGGAAAGACAGAAGTATATTTACAATCTATAGCAGCAGTGCTCAAGAAAGGAAAAGAAGCTATCGTTCTTGTTCCTGAAATTGCACTAACGCCCCAAATGGTGGATCGTTTTAAAGGTAGGTTTGGCTCACAAGTTGCAGTTCTTCATAGTGCGTTGTCTGTTGGAGAAAAGTATGACGAGTGGCGTAAGATTTTAAGAAAAGAAGTGAAAGTTGTAGTTGGTGCGCGTTCAGCTGTTTTTGCGCCTTTTGAGAATTTAGGGATTATTATTATTGATGAAGAGCATGAATCAAGTTACAAACAAGAAGATAATCCGAGGTATCATGCAAGAGATGTAGCTGTCTGGAGAGGACAATATCATAAATGTCCTATCGTTCTTGGTAGTGCGACACCAACACTTGAATCGTTTGCAAGGGCGAAAAAAGGTGTTTATGAACTATTAACAATGGAAAAACGTATGAATGAACAAGCTTTACCAACGGTAGAGATTGTTGACATGCGAGAAGAACTTCGTGACGGGAATCGATCAATGTTTTCTAAGGCGCTGCATGAAAAAATAGCAGATCGATTAGAAAAGAAAGAACAAATGGTACTCTTTTTAAATAGAAGAGGTCATTCTACATTTGTTATGTGCCGTGATTGTGGGTATGTTGTTCAATGTCCGCATTGTGATATTTCATTGACATATCATAAAATGAATCATCGTTTAAAATGTCATTATTGTAGTTACGAAGAGAATATGCCAACTGAGTGTCCAGCTTGTCAAAGTACATACATTCGTTTCTTTGGTACAGGTACACAAAAGGTAGAAGAAGAAATTACAAAACTATTTCCAGAGGCACGAGTCATTCGAATGGATGTAGATACGACAAGTCGAAAAGGAATGCATGAAAAATTATTAAAGGCGTTCGGGGAAGAAAAAGCAGATATATTACTCGGAACACAAATGATTGCTAAAGGATTAGATTTTCCGAAAGTAACGCTCGTTGGGGTTTTAACTGCAGATACGATGCTTCACTTACCTGATTTTCGGGCGAGTGAAAAGACATATCAGCTATTGACGCAAGTAAGTGGACGAGCAGGTAGACATGAATTGCCAGGGGAAGTTGTGATTCAAACGTATACGCCAGAACATTACAGTATAGAGTTAGCGAAGAACCAACAATATGATGTGTTTTTTGACCAAGAAATGCAAATGAGACGAACAAGACAATATCCCCCATATTACTATGTTGTACTCGTAACTGTATCTCATCCTGAATTATTAAAAGCGGTACAAGTGACGGAAAAAATTGCCTCGTATTTACGAACGCATTGCTCACAGCAAACAATGGTGCTAGGACCAGTTGCTTCAGCGATTCCAAGGATAAAAGATAGATATCGTTATCAATGCATGATAAAATACAAACGGGAACCAAACTTAAAGAACGTGCTCAAAATGGTAAATGAACATTATCAAGCAGAAATGCAAAAAGAGCTACAAATCTCAATTGATTTTAATCCAACAATGTTAATGTAGCGGAGGGAAATATGGCAGTTTTAGAAATAATAAAGCATCCAAATGAAGTGTTAGAAACACCATCCGAAAGAGTAATTAACTTTGATAAAAAGTTAGTGAAATTGTTGAAAGATATGCATGAAACAATGTTAATTGCGGACGGAGTCGGTTTAGCTGCGCCTCAAGTAGGTGTAAGCTTGCAAGTAGCGGTTGTTGATGTCGCTGATGATACTGGGAAAATCGAGTTAATCAATCCATCAATATTAGAAAAACGTGGTGAACAAGTAGGTCCCGAAGTCTGTTTAAGCTTCCCGGGACTTTATGGTGAAGTAGAACGTGCCGATTATATTAAAGTAAGAGCACAAAATCGCCGTGGGAAAGTATTCTTATTAGAAGCGGAAGGATTTTTAGCGCGTGCAATTCAACATGAAATCGATCATTTACACGGTGTTTTATTTACATCGAAAGTGACAAGATATTATGAAGAAAACGAACTAGAATAGGTGTTAAAAGGAGCGGTTTTTAAATGATAAAAGTAGTGTTTATGGGAACACCGGACTTTTCAGTGCCGGTGCTTCGTCGTCTTATTGAAGATGGCTATGAGGTAGTAGGTGTTGTGACGCAACCTGATCGTCCAGTAGGTAGAAAAAAAGTATTAACACCTACACCTGTTAAAGTTGAAGCGGAAAAACATGGTATCCCTGTGTTACAGCCGTTAAAAATTCGTGAAAAAGATGAATATGAAAAAGTATTGGCATTAGAGCCAGATTTAATTGTAACAGCTGCATTTGGGCAGATTGTACCAAATGAAATTTTAGAAGCACCGAAGTATGGATGTATTAATGTTCACGCTTCTTTACTTCCTGAACTTCGTGGTGGTGCACCAATTCATTATGCAATTATGGAAGGTAAAGAAAAAACAGGTATTACAATTATGTATATGGTAGAAAAATTGGATGCTGGTGATATCTTAACGCAAGTGGAAGTTGAAATTGAAGAGCGTGAAACGACAGGCTCATTATTTGATAAATTAAGTGAAGCAGGAGCACACCTTCTATCTAAAACAGTACCTTTATTAATCCAAGGTAAGTTAGAACCGATTAAACAAAACGAAGAAGAAGTAACGTTTGCGTACAATATAAAACGTGAGCAAGAGAAAATTGATTGGACAAAAACAGGTGAAGAAGTATACAATCACATTCGCGGATTGAATCCATGGCCAGTTGCTTATACAACTTTAGCAGGACAAGTTGTTAAAGTATGGTGGGGAGAAAAAGTGCCTATAACTGAACCGGCTGAAGCAGGTACAATTGTTGCAATCGAAGAAGATGGTTTTGTTGTAGCAACGAGTAATGAAACAGGTGTTAAAATTACTGAATTGCAACCTTCTGGTAAAAAGCGTATGAGTTGTTCACAATTTTTACGTGGAACAAAACCTGAAATTGGAACGAAGTTAGGAGAAAATGCATGAGACAAAATGTTCGTGAATTAGCTCTTGATGGTTTAATTCAAGTGGAAAAAAGTGGTGCATATAGCAACTTACTTTTAAATAATCTAATTGAAAAAAGTGCAATTGATAGAAAAGATATTGGTTTATTAACTGAAATTGTATATGGAACGATTCAACGTCGTGACACATTAGATTATTATTTACAGCCTTTTCTAAAAAAGAAGGTTGAGGCGTGGGTAAGAGTATTGCTTCGCTTATCTTTATATCAAATGATTTATTTAGACCGAGTGCCAGAAAGAGCGGCTATTCATGAAGCGGTTGAGATTGCAAAGCGTCGCGGGCATAAAGGAATTGCTGGTATGGTGAACGGTGTATTACGTTCGATTCAGAGAGAAGGTGTACCTTCTGTAGATGAAATCAAGGATCCAGTAGAACGTCTTGCAATTACAACAAGTCATCCAGTTTGGCTTGTCCAAGAGTGGACTTCAGAATACGGTTTAGAAACTGCAGAAAAAATGTGCGAAGTAAACATGTTACCACCTGTACCAACAGCGCGTGTGAATGTTGATAAGGTAACGGTAGAAGAAGCGATTGAGTTGTTGGCAAGTGAAGGTATAGAAGCAAAACGTGGTGACTTATCAGATGATGCAATTCAGATTGAAAGAGGAAATGTAGCGCATACAGAAGCGTTTAAAAAAGGATTTCTTTCTATTCAAGATGAAAGTTCTATGCTTGTAGCACGCGCTTTAGAACCGAATACGGGAGATGCAGTTCTTGATAGTTGTGCTGCTCCAGGCGGAAAAACAACGCATATCGCGGAACGATTAAAGGGAACTGGTAAGGTCATGTCCCTTGATTTACATGCACACAAAGTACGTTTAATTAAACAGCAAGCAGAGCGACTTGGTCTAGAAAATGTCGAAACTAAAGCGCTAGATGCTAGAAAAGTGCAAGAACACTTTGCGAATGAAACGTTTGATAAAATATTGGTAGATGCACCGTGTTCTGGATTTGGTGTAATTAGACGTAAACCTGATATTAAGTTAGGAAAAGATAAAGGCGATAGTGAAAGATTATCGACGATTCAAATTGCAATACTAGAAAAAATAGCACCATTATTAAAACAAGGCGGTCGTCTTGTTTATAGTACGTGCACAATTGAGAAAATAGAAAATGAACAAGTAATAGAGAAATTTTTACAAGAACATCCTGAATTTGAATGGGATACTACGCTTAAAGAGCGTATGCCAGAAAAATTAACTCCGTATATTGATGAAGGTCAAGTACAAATTTTACCGCATTATTTTGCGACGGATGGCTTTTATATTGCTTGTTTAAGGAAGAAGGTGTAGCATCATGGAAACGACTGTAAGAAAACAAAAGAAAAATTTAGAAACGAAGAAACCATCAATTTACTCTTTACAACTTCATGAAATGCAAGATTGGTTAAAGGAACAAGGAGAACCGAAGTTCCGTGCTGGACAAATTTTTGATTGGTTATATAAAAAACGTGTAAAAAATTATGAGGATATGTCAAACCTTTCTAAAGGATTGCGTGATAAATTGTCGAATTCTTTTGATATTACTACTTTAAACACGTTAGTAAAACAAACGTCTTCGGATGGAACAATTAAATTCTTATTCCAATTATATGACGGATATTCTATTGAAACGGTATTAATGCGACACGAATATGGAAATTCCATTTGTGTAACAACGCAAGTTGGTTGTCGTATTGGGTGTACGTTCTGTGCTTCGACACTTGGTGGATTAAAGCGAAACCTAGAAGCTGGAGAAATCGTAGCGCAAGTAGTAGAAGTTCAGCGCGCGCTTGATGAAACAGAAGAACGTGTAAGTTCTCTTGTTGTTATGGGGATTGGAGAACCATTTGATAACTATGATAATTTAATGGGATTCTTACGCATCATTAACCATGAAAAAGGACTTCATATTGGAGCGAGACATATGACTGTTTCGACGAGTGGAATTATCCCGAAAATTTATAAGTTTGCTGAAGAAGATCTACAAATTAATTTTGCGATTTCATTGCATGCTCCAAACTCAGAATTACGTTCAAAATTAATGCCGATTAACCGTGCTTATAAATTACCAGATTTAATGGAAGCTATTAAATACTATGTAAATAGAACAGGGCGTCGTATTACTTTTGAATATGGATTATTTGGAGGAGAAAATGACCAAGTAGAGCATGCTGAAGAGCTTGCTGCGCTCTTAAAAGGTGTAAAATGTCATGTGAACTTGATTCCGGTAAACTACGTACCTGAACGTGATTATGTACGTACGCCACGTGAACAAATTTTCTTGTTCGAGAAAACGTTAAAAGATCGTGGAGTAAATGTAACGATTCGCCGTGAACAAGGTCATGATATTGATGCAGCCTGCGGTCAGTTGCGTGCGAAGGAGCGCAAAGAAGAGACGAGGTGACGAGATGAAAGCCGTATTTCTATCGGATAAAGGAAAAGTTCGTCAACATAATGAAGATAGTGCAGGAGTTTTTCACAATTTAGATGGAAATGTATTAGCGGTAGTAGCAGATGGAATGGGAGGTCATCGAGCTGGTGATGTAGCTAGCTCGATGGCCATTCAATTATTCCATGATTATTGGAAGCAAACACATAATATGAATGAGCCGAAAAAAGTAGAACAATGGTTACATACTAGTGTTGGGATTATTAATGAGCGTATATATGAATACGCTCAGCAAAATGCAGAATGTAATGGTATGGGAACAACGCTTATAATAGCTGTTTGTACACCAAGCTTTGTGACAATAGGGCATATAGGAGATAGTCGTTGCTATATGGTATCAGAAGGAGAAATGACGCTAGTAACGGAAGATCATTCGCTTGTAAATGAGCTTGTGAAACATGGTGAAATTTCAAAGGAAGACGCAGAGTATCATCCGAAAAAGAATGTGTTATTAAGAGCATTAGGAACAGAAGAAAAAGTTGGGTTAGATGTTAAAACGTTGGTGATTGAGGAAGATGATCAATTACTTCTTTGCTCTGATGGGTTATCAAACAAAGTTTCTATTGATGATATGCGACAAATTTTACAGTTAAATGAACAGCTTGAAGGTAAAGGGCAGTGTCTCATTCAATTGGCAAATGATCGCGGTGGAGAAGATAATATCACACTTGTTCTTATTGATTATGCGGGTTCGACAAACGAAAGTAGGTGAAGTGCAACGTGCTGATTGGAAAACGCTTAAATGACCGTTATAAGCTGCTGAAAATGATTGGTGGTGGCGGAATGGCCAATGTATATTTAGCTCATGATGATATACTTGGCCGAGATGTAGCGGTAAAAATATTAAGACTCGACTACTCAAATAACGAAGAGTTTATTAAACGTTTCCATCGAGAAGCGCAGTCTGTTACAACGTTGTCGCATCCAAATATTGTGAATATGTATGATGTCGGAGAAGAAGATGGTATATACTATCTTGTTATGGAATATGTACCAGGGCAAACATTGAAGCAATACATAATTGAGCGAGGGATGTTACCTATAGGAGAAGCTCTTGATATTATGGAGCAGTTAACATCCGCTATGGCACATGCCCATCATTTTGAAATTGTGCATCGTGATATAAAGCCGCACAATATTTTAATTCGAGCTGATGGAATAATAAAAGTAACAGATTTTGGAATTGCGACAGCTACAAGTGCAACAACAATTACACATACAAATTCAGTGCTTGGTTCAGTCCATTATTTATCACCAGAACAGGCACGTGGCGGGATAGCAAATAAACAATCAGATATCTATTCTCTTGGGATAGTTATGTTTGAATTGTTAACAGGAAGACAACCGTTTTCTGGCGAATCTGCTGTTGCCATAGCTTTAAAACATTTACAAAGTGAAATCCCATCACCAAAAAGATGGAATGAAAATATTCCGCAAAGTGTTGAAAATATTATATTAAAGGCAACTGCAAAAGATCCGTTTCACCGATATCAATCTGCCAATGCGATGAAGCGAGATATTGAAACTGCGCTATATCCAGAGAGGATAAATGAGCAACCATTTTACATACCGGAAGATATGGAAGCGACGAAAGCGATTCCGATTATTCAACAAGAACAATTATTTGAAAATGTAAGTGATGAAACGATTGTTTTAAAAGGGAGTAAGGTGGAAGAACCGATAAGAGCAGAAGCAGCTGAGTTAGATAAGAAGAAAAAACGGAGTAACAAGTGGCTTAAAGCTTTAATTTCAACATTTTTATTTTTAGCAATAGGAATAACATTAGCACTTACGGTTATTCCAGGATTATTTATTCCGAAAGATGTGAAAGTTCCTGATGTGGCTGGTATGAAATACACGACAGCTGTAAATACATTAGTAGAAAAGGGCTTTGAGGTGACGGAGCCTAATATTGTATATACAGATGATGTTGAAGTTGGGGATGTAATAAAAACGGACCCTGTAGCAGGAAGAGTCGTAAAAGAAAACGCTAAAATTACTATCTATCAATCAGGTGGAAAAAAGAAAAGTAAGATGGCAAATTTCACAGGTCAAAACTTTGAGAGTGTAAAAGCTGAGTTAGAAGAAAAATATAAACAAGTTACGGTAAATTATATTGAAAATGATAAGCCGAAAGGTGAAATTGTAGAACAAATTCCGACGCCTGATCAGATGGTTATAGAAGCGGAGCAAGAACTGAAAATCTGGGTAAGTAAAGGGCCTTATCAAATTAGACCAGGTGACTTTTCGGGGTGGACTGAAAATAGTGTAACTGGTTATTTGAATGAGAGAAAACTAACGTCAGATATAAAACGAGAGTATTCAGATACAGTCGAAAAAGGACTTGTAATTTCGCAATTTCCAAAACCAGGTACACCATTAAAAGAGGGAGATAAAGTAACTATTATTATCTCTGATGGTCAAAAGCCTAAAGTGACTAAAACGGTAAAAGTGGACAATATCTCTATCCCATATGAGCCTGCTGTAACAGGTGAAAAAAAGCCGCAAACAATAGAAATTTATAAAGAAGACATGCAGTAAAAAATGGATAGACCGGTTGAAACGAGAACAATTACTGAATCAGCGACTATTTCTTTAGAATTTGTAATTCAAGAAGGTTCAAAGGGACACTATAAAATTGTACGGGATGGAGTAACGATTATTGATAAAGAAGTACCATATCCAACTCAATAATAGTGAAAGTCTACTTATTATTATTGCCTGTTATGCTGTCTACAAAGTGGACGGTATAGCAGGCAAAAATATATGATTCAAAAAGCTAGTAAAGTGATGCAGCTGTAAATATTTTTTTGCATTTAATGGGAAATTCAATGTATATTAGCGAAAGTATATATGGTAGGTTTTGAAATCGTTATTTGGAAAATTTAAATCCATTCATTTTTAAATTCAGCATCACCTTATACAAAAAAGGAGAATTCTATGCCAGAAGGAAAAATTATAAAAGCTTTAAGTGGGTTTTATTACGTGCAGCATGAAGAAGGGGTTACGCAATGTCGTGGGCGAGGTGTATTTAGAAAAAATAAAATTACACCACTTGTAGGAGACCAAGTTGTTTTTCAGGCAGATAATCCAACTGAAGGTTATGTGCTTGAAGTGTTTGATCGAAAAAATGAACTTGTTAGACCTCCTATTGCTAATGTCGATCAAGCGATCCTTGTGTTCTCTGCAGTAGAACCAGATTTTAATCCTGGACTGTTAGATCGATTTTTAGTGCTGATTGAATATCATAACATTAAGCCAATTATTTGTATTAGCAAGATGGATTTAGTAGATGAAAAGATGAAAGCAACTGTTGAAGCTTATGCGAATGATTATCGTGAGATGGGTTATGATGTTTTATTTACTTCTATTAATACGTCAGAAAGTATTGATATATTAAAACCATACTTAGAAAATTGTGTTTCTGTCGTTGCGGGTCAATCTGGTGTTGGGAAATCTTCAATGCTTAATGTGCTACGTCCAGAATTAGAGCTGAAAACAAATGATATTTCCTCCCATTTAGGACGCGGGAAGCATACGACAAGACACGTAGAATTAATTGCAATTGGGAGTGGACTAGTAGCAGATACACCGGGTTTTAGTTCACTAGATTTCATTGATATAGAAGTAGAAGATCTTACATATTGTTTTCCAGAGTTGAAAGAAGCGAGCCAATACTGTAAATTTAGAGGGTGTACACATCTTTCTGAACCGAAATGTGCGGTGAAAGCTGCGGTTGAAGAAGGGAAGATTACAGAATATCGCTATAAGAACTATAAACAATTCGTAGAAGAAATTAGAGAGAGAAAGCCGAGGTATTAGTTATGATTAAAATTGCACCATCGATTTTATCAGCAGATTTTTCAAAATTAGGGGAAGAGATTAAAGATGTAGAAAAGGGCGGAGCGGATTACATTCACGTTGACGTAATGGATGGACATTTCGTACCAAATATTACGATTGGACCGTTAATTGTAGAAGCAATCCGTCCGATTACATCATTACCATTAGATGTACATTTAATGATTGAAAATCCTGATAACTATATCCCGACTTTCGCACAAGCGGGAGCGGATATTATTACTGTTCACGTAGAGGCGTGTCCGCATCTACATCGTACAATTCAGTTAATTAAATCTCATGGTATTAAAGCGGGCGTTGTATTAAATCCACATACGCCAGTTTCAGTGATTGAGCATGTATTAGAAGATATAGATATGGTATTACTTATGACAGTAAACCCTGGATTTGGTGGACAGAAGTTTATCCATTCTGTATTACCGAAAATTAAACAAGTTGCAGACATGGTGAAAGAGCGCAATCTAGAAGTAGAAATTGAAGTTGATGGTGGTGTAAATGCTGAAACAGCAAGACTTTGTGTGGAAGCAGGAGCAAATGTACTTGTAGCTGGGTCAGCAGTATACAATCAAAAAGACCGCGGTGAAGCAATTCGCGTAATTCGTGGGTAGTGATGAACTTTTATCCTAGTAAGGTATTTATAGGATAGGATAAAAATATGTAAAAAGGCAATCTACCGAATGGCAGATTGCCTTTTTACAATGGAAGGAGAAGAAAAAATGATTATTCATATTTTGGCAGGAGGACCTTCGGAATATTGCGCAGATTTTGCTCGATACGAGAATGAGGAAGTAGTGTGGGCAGCGGTTGATAGGGGAGTATACCGTCTATTAAAGAAAGGGATTATCCCGGCTGTTGCGTTTGGAGATTACGATTCAGTTACTGAAGAAGAATTAGTATGGATGGGACAGCAAACGAACGAATTACATATTGTTCCGCGGGAAAAAGATCAAACGGATTTAGAAATTGCAATCAACTGGGCATTAGAACAGAAGCCGGCACTAATTCGTATTTTTGGTGCTACTGGTGGAAGGCTTGATCACGGTTTGGCAAATATACAGATGCTTTTAAAAGGGTTAGAAGTAGAGATAGAAATGTGTATTGTGGACAATAAAAATGAAATAACAGTTAAAAAAATGGGTACACATATAATTGAAGAAAATAAAAATTTTCCTTATGTATCTTTTGTACCAGTTACTGAAATAGTGGAAGGGATTACATTGTTTGGTTTTAAGTACCCTCTTACTAATAAAACAATAGAGTGGGGATCAACACTTTGTATTAGTAACGAACTCGTTGAGGAAAAAGGTACTTTTTCATTTACTTCTGGCATATTAATGTTGATAAGAAGCACTGATTGAAGAAACAATTTTGCTCCTTACATCATATAGTGACCAAGTGGAGTAATGGGGATTAGGAGGGAAACCATGAGATTTTATACAATTAAGTTACCTAAATTTCTTGGTGGAATAGTTCGTGCAATGTTAAATACCTTCAAAAAAGATTAAAAAAAGCACCTATCACCGGTGCTTTTTCCATTGTTATAGTAAAAAAAGAGCCTATCGGCTCTTTTTTTTATTATTAAACACGTTCGATTTTGCCAGATTTTAATGCTCTAGCAGAAACGTAAACACGTTGAACTTTTCCGTCGATGCGTACGCGAACTTTTTGAAGGTTAGCGCCCCACTTACGTTTTGTAGCGTTCATTGCGTGAGAACGAGAGTTACCAGAACGAGCTTTTCTTCCAGTAATAGCACAAACACGAGCCATTTATATTTCCCTCCCTTGATACCTTACCATACGTAATTTTTCAATGTTAGTCTTTTATGCGATGCTAAAAACACTACTATAATTTAACACAACTAAAAAGAGAATGCAACACCGTAGAAAAAAGAAATCAAGAAAATTTACTTGACACTATATGTCAATGAAGAAAAGTTGAAATCCATAAAAATTGCTTGACATATTATAGTGGTACATGTTGTATAATAACAATGGACTATTTTGCTCATCATAAAAAAGTGTAATTTAAAACATAAAATATGAGAGTGAAAAGAAAGAACGATGGAATTTTCTTTAAAAAGATTATATGATAGTAACTAAAGTAGTCTAGCTCACTTTCACCATTTATGAAGGGGGAAACGAGATGTCAATTGAAATTAAAACGAAGTACGGTCAAATTGATATTAGTACAGATGTAATTGCAACAATTGCTGGAGGTGCCGCGGTAGATTGCTACGGTATCGTAGGTATGGCATCAAAAAATCAGTTAAAAGATGGATTAACAGACATTTTACGAAAAGAAAACTTCACTAGAGGTGTTATTGTTCGTAAAGATGAAGATGAAGTACATATTGATATGTATATTATTGTGAGCTATGGTACGAAAATTTCAGAAGTGGCACATAATGTGCAGACGAAAGTGAAATATACATTAGATCAAACTGTAGGACTAGCAGTAGATTCTGTAAACATCTACGTACAAGGAGTTAAAGTAATAAACTTGTAATGTGCATTAAGGAGGAAAATCTGTGTCAATTCAAAAAATTGATGGAAAACGTTTATCACAAATGATCATGCAAGGAGCGAATAATTTAACAAACAATGTTCAGCTTGTTGATGCATTAAACGTATTTCCAGTTCCAGATGGCGATACCGGTACAAACATGAACTTATCTATGACTTCAGGTGCGCGTGAAGTGAAAGCAAACCCTTCACAGCATGCTGGTAAAGTCGGCGTAAGTTTAGCCAAAGGATTATTAATGGGAGCTCGTGGTAACTCTGGAGTTATTTTATCTCAGTTGTTCCGTGGTTTCTCTAAATCCATTGAACAAAAAGAAGAATTAACAACAGTTGATTTTGCTGCAGCACTAGAAGCTGGAGTAGAGGCGGCTTATAAAGCGGTTATGAAACCGATTGAAGGAACGATTTTAACGGTTGCAAGAGAAACGGGTAAATATGCAGTAACAGTTGCGAAAAAACAGCGCGACTTTGTTTTGTTTATGGAAGACGTTGTGAAAGAAGCAAACGCATCGTTAAATCGTACGCCAGATTTATTACCTGTATTAAAACAAGTTGGCGTTGTAGATAGCGGTGGTAAAGGTCTTGTAGTGGTATACGAAGGATTTTTAGCTGACTTAAAAGGAAAAACGATTTCTTCTGATGCACCGACGCAACCATCTATGAATGAAATGGTACGCGCAGAACATCACCGTAGTGTACAAAGCCAATTGAGTACAGAAGATATTAAGTATGGATATTGTACGGAGTTCATGGTGAAATTAGAGGCTGAAAAGGTGAAAGAGCATAATTTCTCTGAACAAAAATTCCGTGAAGATATTAGTGTATATGGTGATTCGCTACTAGTTGTGTCTGATGATGAAATTGTAAAAGTTCATATCCATGCAGAACATCCTGGAGACGCTATGAACTACGGGCAAAAATACGGTAGTTTAATTAAGATTAAAGTAGAAAATATGCGTGAACAGCATACTGCTTTATTAGATGAACCTACTATGGTTCCTGAACAACCAGCTCAATCGAAAGAAAAACAACCATATGGTATCGTAACTATAGCTATGGGGTCTGGTATTAAAACTTTATTTGAGAGCATCGGCGCAACGAAAGTTATCGAAGGTGGTCAAACGATGAATCCAAGTACGGAGGATATCGTGAAGGCAATTGAAGAAGCAAATGCTGAAAAAATCATTATTTTACCGAATAACGGAAATATTGTAATGGCAGCAGAACAAGCGGCATCAGTTGTAGATCAAGAAGTTATTGTTGTTCGTTCGAAAACAGTTCCTCAAGGTATGGCAGCAATGTTAGCATTTAACCCAGTTGGAACGTTAGAAGAGAATGAAGAAAACATGCAAGAAGCTTTATCTCATGTGAAAACAGGTCAAATTACGTATGCTGTACGTGATACGGAAATTGATGGTGTAGCAATTCAAAAAGATGACTTCATGTGTATTGCAGATGGGAAAATTGTATCTACAAATGCTGAAAAAGTAGGAGCTGCGAAGCAATTACTAGAAGCGCTTATTGATGAAGATTCTGAAATCGTAACGATTCTACAAGGTGAGGATGCAACTGACGAAGAAGTAGCGGAGTTAGTTGAATTTGTAGAAGAGAAATTTGAAGATGCAGAAGTAGAAGTGCATGCTGGAAACCAACCAGTGTATTCTTTCATCTTCTCTGTAGAATAAGATAAGATTCGTTTTGAAAATAAATGGATTACTTACTTGCTAATGGATAAGAAGTAGTAATATGAAGTTTATTACTAGTTTTTATTCAAAAGGCTAGCATATTGAAGAGAGAAAAGAGCCTTGCTGCTAATAGTGAGGCTCTTTTTTACTTGTTTTCTATAAGGGATTTGAGTAGTTTCTCTTAGAATGCCTATGATAGAATATATAAGGTGAAAGAGAGCGATTACAGATGCTAATTGGTACTCAAATAAAATGCAATAAAGAAAATAATGTGACGGGGTGTGAGAATCTTGAATGATGTTGTACAAGTTCCTGTTACGGATGTAAAGGGGATCGGAGGAGAAACATCTGAGTTACTACATGAGATGGGTATTTACACAGTTTCTCATCTATTAGAACATTTTCCATACCGTTATGAAGATTATGCGATGAAAGATCTTGCTGAAGTAAAGCATGATGAACGTGTAACGGTTGAAGGGAAGATTCATAGTGCTCCTTTGCTGCAATATTATGGTAAGAAGAAATCGCGTTTAACAGTTCGTGTTCTCGTCGGTCGTTATTTAATTACGGCGGTATGTTTTAATAGGCCTTACTATAAGCAAAAATTAAAGTTAGATGAAACGGTA
Source organism: Bacillus cereus group sp. BfR-BA-01349 (assembly GCF_022663795.1). NCBI lineage: Bacteria > Bacillati > Bacillota > Bacilli > Caryophanales > Bacillaceae > Bacillus > Bacillus cereus group sp. BfR-BA-01349. The sequence continues at coordinate 65,846 of NZ_JAKUGE010000019.1, read as the reverse complement.
ACGATTACTGGTAAATGGGATCAACATCGTCAAACAATTGCTGTATCAGAACTTCATTTTGGGCCGGTTGTACGTCAACAAGAAGTGGAACCTGTTTATTCAGTAAAGGGGAAACTTACAGTAAAACAGATGCGTCGTTTTATTGCTCAAGCGTTAAAGGAATATGGAGATTCTATAGTCGAAGTGTTACCGGATGGTTTGTTAGGGCGATATAAATTATTACCAAGATATGAAGCGCTTAGGGCATTGCATTTTCCGGTAGGACAGGAAGATTTGAAGCAAGCGCGTCGCCGTTTTGTATATGAAGAATTTTTCTTATTTCAGCTGAAAATGCAAACGCTCCGGAAAATGGAGAGGGAAAATTCAAAAGGGACGAAGAAAGAGATTCCCTCAGTAGAATTACAAGAATTTATCGATGCACTGCCGTTTCCATTAACGGGTGCGCAGCGCCGAGTTGTAGATGAAATTTTGAAAGATATGACATCTCCTTATCGGATGAACCGACTATTGCAAGGTGACGTTGGTTCTGGGAAAACAGTTGTTGCTGCGATTGGCCTTTATGCATCGAAATTAGCTCATTATCAAGGTGCTTTAATGGTTCCTACAGAAATTTTAGCTGAGCAACATTATCAGTCGCTTGCTGAAACGTTTTCGCATTTTGGTATGAAGGTGGAACTGTTAACAAGTTCTGTTAAAGGTGCGAGACGTCGAGAAATTTTAGCGAAGTTAGAACAAGGAGAAATAGATATTCTTGTTGGAACGCATGCCTTAATTCAAGATGAAGTTATATTTCATAGGTTGGGTCTCGTTATTACAGATGAACAGCATCGATTTGGTGTAGCGCAGCGCCGAGTTTTACGGGAGAAAGGTGAAAGTCCAGATGTATTATTTATGACAGCGACACCAATTCCGCGTACGCTTGCAATTACTGCATTTGGAGAGATGGATGTTTCGATAATCGATGAGATGCCAGCAGGTAGAAAGGTGATTGAAACATATTGGGCAAAACATGATATGTTAGATCGCGTTCTCGGTTTTGTTGAAAAGGAGATAAAAAAAGGAAGACAGGCATACGTTATTTGTCCTCTAATTGAAGAATCTGAGAAACTTGATGTGCAAAATGCTATCGACTTACATAGTATGCTGACGCATCATTACCAAGGGAAATGCCAAGTTGGATTGATGCATGGGAGATTATCGTCTCAGGAAAAAGAAGAGATAATGGGACAGTTTAGTGAAAATAAAGTGCAAATTCTTGTATCGACAACAGTTGTTGAAGTAGGTGTGAACGTACCGAATGCGACTGTAATGGTTATTTATGATGCAGAACGTTTCGGTTTATCGCAGCTTCATCAGCTTAGAGGGCGTGTCGGCCGTGGTAGTGAACAATCATATTGTTTATTAATAGCAGACCCTAAATCAGAAACAGGGAAAGAAAGAATGCGCATAATGACTGAAACAAATGATGGATTTGTATTGTCAGAAAAAGATTTAGAATTACGAGGTCCTGGAGATTTCTTTGGGAGTAAGCAAAGTGGCTTACCAGAATTTAAGGTTGCTGACATGGTACATGATTATCGAGCGTTAGAAACAGCAAGGCAAGATGCGGCGATACTAGTAGATTCAGAAGCGTTTTGGCACAATGATCAGTACGCTGCCTTGCGTACGTATCTTGATGGGACAGGTGTGTTCCAAGGAGAGAAGCTCGATTAAAGGGAGTCAACAAAAGTTTTTGTTGCATTCTACTTTTAATGATTATATACTACTGTTAGTACCTAGTCATAAAAATGGATGGTGCGGTATGAAAAAAAGAAGAAGTAAAAAAGAAAGACAAGAGTTATTACAACAAACAATCGAATCAAATCCTTTTATTACGGATGAAGATTTAGCGGAAAAATTTCAAGTGAGTATACAAACAGTACGACTTGATCGTATGGAATTGTCTATTCCTGAATTAAGAGAGAGAATTAAACATGTAGCTACAAAGCAACATGAAGAAGATGTGAAATCTTTACCGTTAGAAGAGGTTGTTGGAGAAATTATTGATATTGAATTAGATAGACATGCAATCTCTATCTTTGAAGTAAAGGTAGAACATGTATTTAAAAGAAATCAAATTGCCCGTGGGCATCATCTGTTTGCACAAGCAAACTCACTAGCTGTTGCGGTTATTGATGAAGAATTAGCTTTAACTGCAAAGTCTACCATTCGATACATTCGCCCTGTAAAATTAGGAGAGCGTGTTGTTGCAAAAGCGCGCGTTGAAGATGTAGAGAATGATAAGGGACGGACGGTTGTCAAAGTGCGTAGCTTCGTTGGAGAAGAACTTGTTTTTACAGGCACTTTTGAAATGTATCGATCTAGTAATTATAGTGAGGAAGGTAACAACTTATGAAAATCGCAATAGATGCAATGGGCGGAGATCACGCTCCAAAGGCTGTAGTATTAGGGGCAATGAAAGCTATTAAGGAATATTCTGATTTACATATTACGTTAGTAGGGAAAGAAGAGGAAATTCGTCAATACTTAACGAGTGATGAACGAATTACTATTCTTCATACAGACGAAAAAATAGAATCAACGGAGGAACCAGTAAGAGCGGTTCGTCGAAAAAAACAAGCTTCAATGGTGCTTGCGGCACAACAAGTAAAGGATGGAGAAGCAGACGCTTGTATATCCGCAGGTAGTACAGGAGCTTTAATGGCAGCTGGATTATTTGTTGTCGGTCGTATGGAAGGAATTGAGCGACCAGCTTTATCGCCTACAATGCCGACTGTAGATGGAAAAGGTTTTGTTATGTTAGATGTTGGAGCAAATGTTGATGCAAAACCAATTCATTTATATCAATATGCAGTAATGGGATCTGTTTATGCTGAGAAGGTAAGAGGAATTGAAAATCCTCGCGTTGGACTATTAAACGTTGGAACAGAGGATGGAAAAGGAAACGAGCTTTCAAAGCAAGTATTTGCAATGCTTAAAGATGCGCCAATTAATTTCGTTGGGAACGTTGAATCAAGAGATTTATTGCAAGGTGTAGCAGATGTTGTTGTATGTGATGGTTTTACAGGGAATGTAGCGTTGAAATCATTAGAGGGAACAGCACTTGCGCTATTCTCTATGTTGAAAGAACAATTAATGAGTTCATTTACGAGCAAATTAGCAGCGGCGGTATTAAAGCCAAAACTTATGGTATTAAAAGATAAAATGGATTATTCGGAGTATGGCGGAGCTGCATTATTTGGATTGAAAGCACCTGTCATTAAGGCTCACGGTTCTTCTAATGACCAGTCGGTATTTAGTGCGATTCGTCAAACGAGAGAAATGGTAGCGAAAGAAGTAATTCCTACGATTTCAAGCGTAATGGAGAAAGAGTCACTCCAATAAGAGGAGGATTTGAAATGGGAAAAATAGCATTTCTTTTTCCGGGCCAAGGTTCACAGGCAGTTGGAATGGGTAAACAATTAGCAGAGAATAATAAAGAGGTTGCAAAAGTGTTTGCAAAAGCAGATGAGGTGTTGCAAGATTCACTTTCAGAAGTGATTTTTGAAGGACCGCAGGAAAAGCTTACATTAACAACAAATGCGCAGCCTGCATTATTAACAACGAGTTTTGCTATTTTGACAGCTTTGAAAGAGTATGACATTACACCTGACTTTGTCGCTGGTCATAGTTTAGGTGAATATAGCGCTCTTGTAGCAGCTGGTGCATTAACTTTTGAAGATGCTGTATATGCTGTAAGGAAACGCGGGGAATATATGGAAGAAGCTGTTCCGGGAGGGGAAGGCGCAATGGCAGCTATATTAGGTGCTGACCCACATATGCTGAAACAAGTTACAGAAGAAGTAACAAGTGAAGGATATGCAGTGCAAATCGCTAATATGAATAGTACGAAGCAAATTGTAATTTCTGGAACGAAGCAAGGCGTAGAGGTTGCCTCTCAAAGAGCGAAAGAAAATGATGCAAAGAGAGCGATTCCACTAAAAGTAAGTGGGCCATTCCATTCTTCACTTATGAAGCCGGCAGCTGAGAAGTTCCAAAGTGTTTTAAATGAAATTACAATTCATGACACGAATATTCCTGTTATTGCAAATGTTACGGCGGAAGTTATTACACGTGGTGCAGACATTCAAGAAAAGTTAATCGAACAGCTTTATTCGCCTGTATTATGGTACCCGTCTATTGAATATATGGTGAAGCAGGGAGTAGATACATTTATTGAAATTGGACCTGGAAAAGTACTTGCCGGACTTATGAAGTCAATTGATTCATCAGTAAAAGCATATGCGATATACGATGAAGAGACATTAAAAGATACCATTTCAAATTTGAGAGGAGAAAACTGATGTTAAAAGGGAAGGTAGCATTAGTAACTGGCGCTTCACGTGGAATTGGTCGCGCGATTGCGATCGATTTAGCGAAACAAGGGGCAAATGTAGTAGTAAATTATGCTGGCAATGAACAAAAAGCAAATGAAGTAGTAGATGAAATTAAAAAATTAGGTTCTGATGCAATTGCGGTAAGAGCAGATGTTGCAAATGCTGATGATGTTACAAATATGGTGAAACAAACAGTAGATACATTTGGACAAGTTGATATTCTTGTAAATAATGCTGGTGTAACGAAAGATAATTTATTAATGCGTATGAAAGAAGAAGAATGGGATACAGTTATTAATACAAACTTAAAAGGTGTATTCTTATGTACAAAAGCAGTATCTCGTTATATGATGCGTCAACGTCACGGTAGAATTATAAATATCGCTTCTGTTGTTGGTGTCATAGGAAACCCAGGACAAGCTAATTATGTTGCTGCTAAAGCGGGTGTTATTGGATTAACAAAAACATCTGCAAAAGAGTTAGCAAGTCGAAATATTACAGTGAATGCAATTGCGCCGGGCTTTATTGCGACTGATATGACGGATGTACTAGATGAGAATATTAAAGCTGAAATGTTAAAAGTTATTCCAGCTGCTCAATTTGGTGAAGCGAAAGATATCGCGAATGCTGTAACGTTTTTTGCTTCTGATCAAAGCAAATATGTTACAGGTCAAACGTTAAATGTTGATGGCGGTATGGTAATGTAATAAAAGAATCGATTTCACCTAGTTTTTTTGGTCAATATTTAATATAATATTTGAGGGGAGGTGAATGGAATGGCAGATGTTTTAGAGCGCGTAACAAAAATCATCGTTGATCGTTTAGGAGTAGAAGAGACTGAGGTAGTACCAGCTGCAAGCTTCAAGGAAGATTTAGGAGCAGACTCCCTAGATGTAGTAGAACTTGTAATGCAATTAGAAGATGAATTCGAAATGGAAATTTCTGATGAAGATGCTGAAAAGATTGCTACTGTTGGCGATGCTGTGACTTACATAGAGAGGCATCTATAATGCTTAAGTGAAGTCCCGTTTTTTAGCGGGGCTTTCTGGCTTATATCTGGAGGGACCTATGCCGTACCGAAAATATAGAGAAAAAAAATACGAAACAAAATATCGTGAAGCATTTAAAGTGTTTCAAGAAAAGATAGGTATTACGTTTACAGATGAAAAATTATTGATTCAAGCATTTACGCATTCATCGTATGTGAATGAGCATCGAAAAAAACCGCATGAAGATAATGAGCGTCTTGAATTTCTTGGAGATGCAGTATTGGAACTGACTGTATCACAGTATCTGTTTCAAAAATATCCGACAATGAGCGAAGGAGAGTTAACAAAACTACGTGCAGCTATTGTATGTGAGCCATCTCTTGTTCGTTTTGCGAACGAATTGTCATTTGGCAGCCTTGTTTTATTAGGAAAAGGTGAAGAAATGACAGGTGGACGTGAACGACCAGCTTTATTAGCGGATGTCTTTGAAGCGTTTATTGGTGCCCTTTATCTTGATCAAGGGCTAGAAACAGTTTGGGAATTCTTAAAAGAAATTGTATATCCGAAAATTAATGAGGGTGCTTTTTCTCATGTGATGGATTATAAGAGTCAGTTGCAAGAATTGATTCAGCGTGATGGCAGTGGCAATGTTGAGTATCAAATTTTGCAAGAAAAAGGACCAGCTCACAATCGAGAATTTGTGTCACGTGTTACGTTAAATAACGTAGCTTTAGGTCTTGGTAGTGGTAAGTCGAAAAAAGAAGCAGAGCAACAAGCTGCTGCAGAAGCATTGAAAAAATTAAAAGAACAACTATAAGGAATCCCCCTTTGAATGAGGGGGATTCCTTATGCATAGAATGAAACTTTCTTTTTGTTTATAAAGAAAAAGAAGGTAAATCCGTATAATACTTGTTTTTATATAGAGAACATTTATAACGACGGAGAATAGGAGGAAGGCCTTTCGTGTTTTTAAAAAGATTAGAAATAGCAGGGTTTAAGTCTTTTGCTGAGCGTGTATCTGTTGATTTTGTCCCAGGTGTAACTTCTGTAGTAGGACCTAATGGAAGCGGGAAAAGTAATATTACTGATGCAATTCGCTGGGTACTTGGTGAACAATCTGCAAAATCATTACGTGGTGCAAAGATGGAGGATATTATTTTTGCAGGCAGTGATACGAGGAGAGCGGTTAATGTTGCTGAAGTAACAATAACTTTAAATAATGAAGATCAACGTTTACCAATTGAATACAATGAGGTGTGTGTAACACGTCGTGTATCTCGTTCAGGTGATAGTGATTTTTATATTAATAAACAATCATGTAGATTGAAAGATATTATCGATTTATTTATGGACTCTGGTATGGGAAGAGAAGCTTTTTCAATTATTAGCCAGGGGAAAGTGGAAGAGATTTTAAGTAGTAAGTCAGAAGAGCGTCGAGGTGTATTTGAAGAAGCGGCAGGCGTATTAAAATACAAACTTCGCAAAAAGAAAGCTGAAGGAAAATTAGCAGAAACACAAGAAAACTTAAATCGTGTACAAGATATAATTCATGAATTAAGTAGTCAAGTAGAACCTTTAGAAAGACAAGCTTCTATTGCGAAAGATTATCTTGAGAATAAAGAAGAATTAGAGAAAGTAGAAGCTGCGCTTATTGTCCATGAAATTGAAGAACTGCATGAGAAATGGGAAGCGCTTCGAAATCAGTTTGGGCATAATAAAAACGAAGAAGCTAAAATGTCAACGAATTTACAAAAAAGTGAAGAAGAGCTTGAGGAATTACGAGGACAATTACAGGCGGTAGATGAGTCTGTAGATTCGTTACAAGAAGTACTTCTTCTTTCTAGTAAAGAGCTAGAAAAACTAGAAGGGCAGCGAGAGTTGTTAAAAGAGAGAAAGCAAAATGCCACGACGCATTGTGCGCAACTTGAGCAGTTAATTGTTGAATTAACAGAGAAAGCTAAAAGTTACGATGGTGAGATTGAGTCAAGTACAGAAGCTTTAATGCAATTTGTGAATGAAGTAAAAGAGTTGGAGCAAAAATTGCATGATAATGAGCAACTGCTTGCTACTTTTGCTGACAATTTAGAGGAACAGATTGAGAATTTAAAAGGTGACTATATTGAGCTTTTAAATCAACAAGCTAGTCATCGTAATGAATTATCTATGATTGAAGAACAATCGAAACAGCAAACGTCTAAAAACGAGCGTCTAGATGAAGAGAATGCGAAATATGTAGAAATGCGTATGGAAATTACAGCGAAAAAGACGAAACTTGTAGAAAGTTACGAACAAGCGAAAGAAAAAGTAGCTGGCATTCTCTCAAATATACAGAAGACAGAGGCGGCGCTTGGGAAATGTAAGACGCAGTATAGTGAAAATGAAACAAAACTGTATCAAGCATATCAATTTGTGCAACAGGCACGTTCTCGAAAAGAAATGCTTGAAGAGATGCAAGAAGATTATTCTGGATTCTATCAAGGTGTACGTGAAGTATTGAAAGCTAGAGAAAATAGGTTGCAAGGTATCGAGGGTGCTGTTGCGGAACTGTTAACGGTACCGAAAGAATACGAAGTTGCAATGGAAATCGCTCTAGGTGCAGCGATGCAGCATATTGTTGTACAAACAGAGGAACATGCTCGTAATGCGATTGCATTTCTAAAGCAAAATAAACATGGACGTACAACGGTTTTACCGCAAGCTGTTATTAAAAGCAGATCGTTATCATTTGAGCAATTACGCATTGCAAATCAACACCCATCGTTTGTAGGTGTGGCGGCAGAACTTGTGCAGTACAACAATAAATATGAAAATGTAGTTTCAAATTTATTAGGTACTGTTATTGTTGCGAAAGATTTACGTGGAGCAAATGAGTTGGCGAAACAACTGCAATACCGTTATCGTATTGTAACAATCGAAGGTGACGTAGTGAATCCTGGCGGTTCTATGACTGGTGGGGCGGTAAAGCAAGCGAAATCTTCTTTATTAGGACGCCAACGTGAACTGGAAGAGTGGACTCGCAAGTTAACTGATATGGAAGAAAAAACAACGAAGTTAGAAAACTTTGTTAAAGCAGTAAAACAAGAGATTCAAGAAAAAGAAGTGAAAATACGCGAACTAAGGCAAACTGTAGAAGCAGATCGTGTAGATGAGCAGAAATTAAGAGAAGAGATTAATCGTTTAGAATTAGAAGAACATCGTATTAATGATCGGTTGTCTATTTATGATTTAGAGATTGAAGGTTTTTTACAAGATCGAGTAAAAATGCAAGGGCGTAAAGAGGAGTTAGAAGGGGTTTTAACGAATCTTCAAGCTGAAATCACTAAGTTAGATAGTAAAATTGTAGCTTTAACAAAACAAAAAAGTGAGCAACATTCTTCGAAAGAAAAAGTTCAAAAAGAAATGACTGAGTTAAAAGTGCTGGCAGCTGAAAAGCAACAACGCTTATCTAATCAAAAAGAAAAAGTTGAACGATTGACGAAGGAAAAAGAAGAAACGGATGCGACACTTGTAAAAACGAAAGAGGATTTAGCGTTCTTAAAACAAGAAATGACATCTAATTCAAGTGGTGAAGAGCAAATTACGAATATGATTGAGAAGAAAGCATATGATCGTAATCAAACTTCAGAATTAATTCGCTCTCGTCGTGAACAACGTGTATCGTTGCAAGAGAGAGTAGAACATTTAGAGCACCATTTGAAAGAAACGACAGGTAAACATAAATATATTCTTGAAATGTTGAAAGATCAAGAAGTGAGAATAAATCGACTTGATGTAGAGTTGGAAAATAGATTACAACATTTACGTGAAACATATACGATTTCATTTGAAGCGGCAAAACTAAAATATACAATGACAATGCCTGCAGAAGATGCGCGTAAGAAAGTAAAATTAATCAAATTATCCATAGAAGAGTTAGGTACAGTGAACCTAGGGGCAATTGATGAATATGAACGTGTAGCGGAGCGTCATACATTCTTACTAGAGCAGAGAGACGACCTAGAAGAAGCGAAAGCGACATTGCACCAGCTTATTACCGAAATGGATGAAGAAATGAAAAAACGCTTTTCTACTACGTTTGAAGGCATTAGAATGGAGTTTCAATCGGTATTCTCTGAATTATTTGGAGGCGGTAGAGCGGATTTAGTAATGACTAATCCAGAGGATTTACTAAATACGGGTATTGATATTGTAGCACAACCGCCAGGGAAGAAACTGCAGAACTTAGGTTTACTTTCAGGTGGAGAGCGTGCTTTAACAGCAATTGCGCTTTTATTTGGTATTTTAAAAGTACGCCCAGTACCGTTCTGTGTACTAGATGAGGTAGAGGCAGCCCTTGATGAGGCGAATGTAGCTCGTTTTGCACAGTATTTAAAGAAATTCAGTGATGAGACGCAGTTTATTGTAATTACACATAGAAAAGGTACAATGGAAGAGTCTGATGTGTTGTACGGTGTAACAATGCAAGAATCGGGGGTATCTAAACTTGTTTCGGTTCGTTTAGACGCCGGAGAAGAACTTATTGCAAGTGAATAGGAAGGATGGGAAAGTATGAGTTTTTTTAAAAAACTAAAAGAAAAAATTTCAAAACAAACGGATACAGTTACAGAGAAATTTAAACAAGGATTAGAAAAAACGAGAAATTCATTTGCGGATAAAGTGAATGATTTAGTGTATCGTTACCGCAAAGTGGACGAAGATTTCTTCGAAGAGTTAGAAGAAATTTTAATCGGTGCAGACGTTGGCGTTGCGACGGTAATGGAATTAATTGACCAATTGAAAGAAGAAGTACAACGTCGTAACATTCAAGATCCAAAAGAAGTACAAGCTGTTATTTCAGAAAAACTAGTAGGAATTTACAAAGGTGACAGCGATTTTAGTAACGAAATTAATATGCAAGAGGACCAATTAACGGTCGTTTTATTTGTTGGTGTTAATGGTGTAGGAAAAACGACGACAATTGGTAAACTGGCGCATAAGTTTAAATCAGAAGGTAAGTCAGTCCTATTGGCGGCAGGAGATACATTCCGTGCTGGAGCGATTGAACAATTAGAAGTATGGGGCGATCGCGTTGGTGTAGAAGTGATTAAACAAGGATCTGGATCTGATCCAGCGGCGGTTATGTATGACGCTGTACAAGCAGCGAAAGCACGTAAGGTAGATGTATTACTATGTGACACAGCAGGACGCTTGCAAAATAAAGTGAACTTAATGAAAGAGTTAGAGAAGGTGAAGCGTGTAATTGAGCGTGAAGTACCAGGTGCTCCTCATGAAGTATTGCTTGTTATTGATGCGACAACGGGACAAAACGGTTTAAGCCAAGCGAAAACATTCCGTGAAGCAACGAATGTAACTGGTATTGTTTTAACGAAGTTAGATGGAACTGCTAAAGGTGGTATTGTATTAGCGATTCGTAACGAAATGGATGTACCGGTGAAGTTTGTTGGATTAGGAGAGCAAATGGATGACTTGCAGCAGTTTGATCCAGAACAATATGTGTATGGTTTATTTGCGAACTTAGTAGAAACAGAAGAAGTATAAGCGAAAGAAGCGGTATTTCCGCTTCTTTTTCTATAAAAAATATATGATGTTAAGAAAAAAACTTGACACTCTTTTGGACTACATGTAAACTAATTCATGTAAAGGGAAATCACTTAACAAAGGATGATCCAACATGCTCGAAAAAACAACGAGAATGAACTATTTATTTGATTTTTATCAATCGTTGTTAACGCAAAAACAAAGAAGTTATATGTCGCTTTATTATCTAGATGATTTATCTCTTGGTGAAATTGCGGAAGAATTTGATGTAAGTCGCCAAGCCGTGTATGATAACATTAAACGGACTGAAGCGATGCTTGAAGAATATGAAGAAAAATTAGTATTACTTCAAAAGTTTCAAGAGCGACAGCGACTTGTTGCAAAGCTAAAACAGCTAATCAGCGAAGAAGAGCATGTGAATGAAGAAATGAAACAAGTTGTTGAAGCTATCGAAAAATTAGATTAGGAGGGCGGCAATATGGCATTTGAAGGATTAGCCGACCGACTTCAACAGACAATGCAAAAAATCCGCGGCAAAGGAAAAGTTTCTGAAGCCGATGTGAAAGAAATGATGAGAGAAGTTCGTCTAGCTCTTTTAGAAGCGGATGTTAACTTTAAAGTAGTAAAAGATTTTGTGAAGCGTGTGTCTGAACGTGCTGTCGGACAAGATGTAATGAAAAGTTTGACACCTGGACAACAAGTAATTAAAGTTGTACAGGAAGAACTTACAGAACTTATGGGCGGAGAGCAAAGCAAAATTGCTGTTGCTAATAAGCCACCGACTGTTATTATGATGGTTGGTCTGCAAGGTGCGGGTAAAACAACGACGACAGGTAAGCTTGCGAATTTGCTTCGTAAAAAGCATAATCGTAAACCGATGCTTGTTGCAGCGGATATTTACCGTCCAGCAGCGATTAAACAGCTTGAAACATTAGGGAAGCAATTGGACATGCCTGTATTTTCTTTAGGAGATCAAGTAAGTCCTGTTGAAATTGCGAAACAAGCGATTGCAAAAGCAAAAGAAGATCATCACGATTATGTTTTAATCGATACAGCGGGTCGCCTGCATATTGATGAAGAATTAATGGATGAATTAGCGAAAGTGAAAGAAGTTGCGAAACCGGATGAAATTTTCCTTGTTGTCGATGCGATGACGGGGCAAGACGCGGTAAATGTTGCACAAAGTTTCCATGAACAGTTAGGTTTAACAGGTGTTGTATTAACGAAATTAGATGGTGATACGCGCGGTGGTGCTGCATTATCTATTAAGGCTGTAACAAACACGCCGATTAAATTTGCTGGTATGGGTGAAAAACTAGATGCAATTGAAGCGTTCCATCCAGAGCGTATGGCATCCCGTATTTTAGGGATGGGCGATGTCTTAACATTGATTGAAAAAGCGCAAGCTACAGTTGATGAAGAGAAAGCAAAAGAACTTGAGCAAAAAATGCGTACGCTTTCGTTTACGCTTGACGATTTCCTAGAACAACTTGGACAAGTGCGCCAACTTGGGCCGCTTGATGAATTGTTAGGAATGCTTCCTGGTGCAAATAAAATTAAAGGGCTGAAAAATGCGCAAGTTGATGAAAAACAAATTGGGCATATTGAGGCAATTATTCGTTCTATGACTAAATTAGAACGAGAACAACCGGAAATAATCAATGCTAGTCGCAAAAAGCGCATTGCCAAAGGTAGCGGTACAACTGTACAAGAAATCAATCGTCTAATTAAGCAATTCGATGACATGAAAAAAATGATGAAGACGATGACGGGAATGCAAAAAGGTAAGAAAAAAGGACTAGGTGGATTGAAGTTTCCATTCATGTAAGGAAAAAAAGATGGCTCTGTTAAGAAAAAATACTTTACAAAGCAATAGTCTTTTTGCTAATATAATTATCTGTGTGAAATAAATTCGGAGGTGCTTTATAAATGGCAGTTAAAATTCGTTTAAAACGTATGGGAGCTAAAAAAACTCCTTTCTATCGTGTAGTTGTTGCAGATTCTCGTTCTCCTCGTGACGGACGTTTCATTGAGGAAATCGGAACTTACAATCCAGTTGCTCAACCAGCTGAAGTTAAGATCAACGAAGAAGCAGCATTAAAATGGTTAGGAAATGGTGCTAAACCATCTGATACAGTTCGTAACTTATTCTCTAACCAAGGTATCATGGAGAAATTCCACTTATCTAAACAAGGTAAGTAATTGAGGCAATGACTATGAAGAAGTTAGTCGAGACGATTGTCAAGCCTCTTGTCGATTATCCTGAAGATGTAAAAGTTACACAGGAACTTTGCAACGGAGAGATAAAGTATCGATTAACTGTACATCCTGAGGATGTTGGAAAAGTCATTGGAAAGCAAGGGAGAGTTGCGAAAGCGATTCGAATGCTCTTGTATTCAGTGGGACATCATAATGATGAAAAAGTAACACTGGAAATTCAATAAACGTAAAAAGGGCGAGGAGTTATTCCTCTCCCTTTTTTAACATTTAAATAGAGATTGCATGTTCCATCTGTGAAATGGAGATGCTTAATTTATATAGAAACCAGGGGTGACATACTATTTATGACAAAATGGTTTAATGTAGGGAAAATTGTAAATACTCATGGCGTAAGAGGAGAAATCCGTGTTATTTCTCGTACTGATTTTCCAGAAGAGCGATATAAAGTAGGAAACACGCTATACATATCGAATGAGAAAGGCACAGACTATCTTCCGGTAAAGGTAACTTCTCATCGCCAACATAAGACATTCGATTTATTAACATTTGAAGGATATAACAATGTAGATGAAGTAGAGAAGTTTAAAGGTTCTTTAATAAAAGTACCAGAAGAGCAGTTAGGTGAACTTGCTGAAGGTGAATACTACTATCATGAAATTATTGGTTGCAGTGTTGTAACGGAAGAAGGAGAAGCGCTAGGGACAATCAAAGAGATTCTATCTCCTGGTGCAAATGATGTTTGGGTAATTAAACGCCCGAAGGGTCAAGATCTCTTAATTCCTTATATCGATGACGTTGTACTTCAAGTTAATATTGAAAATAAATTAGTAACCATTCATGTAATGGAAGGGCTGCTATAATGAAAATTGATATTTTAACGTTGTTCCCAGACATGTTTACCGGTGTATTTGGATCTTCTATATTAAAGAAGGCGCAAGAAAAAGAAGCGGTAAACCTTCGTGTTGTTAACTTTCGTGATTATACAACAAGTAAGCATAATAGCGTAGACGATTATCCTTACGGCGGAGGAGCTGGTATGGTGCTTACTCCTCAGCCTATTTTTGATGCTGTAGAAGATTTGACGAAAGAGACAGAGCGTAAGCCGAGAGTTGTCTTAATGTGTCCGCAGGGCGAAAGATTTACGCAGAAGAAAGCGGAAGAGCTTGCAGGGGAAGAACATTTAATCTTCGTATGTGGGCATTATGAAGGATATGACGAACGAATTCGTGAGCATCTCGTAACGGATGAGATTTCTATTGGTGACTATGTATTAACGGGCGGAGAATTAGCCTCTATGGTTATTACTGATAGTGTGGTACGTCTCTTGCCAGGGGTGCTAGGAAATCATGCTTCACAAGTAGAGGATTCGTTTAGTACAGGTTTATTAGAGCATCCTCATTATACACGTCCAGCTGATTTTCGTGGTATGAAGGTACCGGATGTATTAATGTCAGGGAATCATAAAAACATTGATGAATGGCGACATAAGGAATCTTTGCGCCGAACGTATACGCGTAGACCTGATTTATTAGATGAGAGAGAGTTATCTAAACAAGAGAAAAAATGGCTTGAGGAAATAAAGCGAGAGCAGTAATAACTTCATATATTTGCTATTGCAACAGGCCTAGTAATATGCTATTATAACATTTGTGCTACTGAAATCAGTAGCCGTATTAACGATGTTCCGCTGTAATTTATTAAGACTTTATAAGAGCATCTGTTTAAAGGAGAGAATTTAATATGCAACAATTAATCGCAGAAATTACAAAAGGCCAATTAAAAACTGACCTTCCTTCATTCCGTCCTGGTGACACTTTACGTGTACACGTAAAAGTTGTTGAGGGAACTCGTGAAAGAATTCAGCTTTTCGAAGGTGTTGTAATTAAACGTCGTGGTGGCGGAATCAGTGAAACATTCACAGTTCGTAAGATTTCTTACGGTGTAGGTGTTGAGCGTACATTCCCAGTTCACACGCCAAGAATCGCGAAAATCGAAGTACTTCGCCGTGGTAAAGTACGTCGTGCTAAGTTATACTACTTACGTAACCTTCGCGGTAAAAAAGCACGTATTAAAGAAATTCGATAAGACATGTATGGGAGCTTGTAAATGCACAAGCTCCCTTTTTCCAATCTATATGAAATTTTGGTATAATACGAGCAGTTTACATAACCGTGGAGGGGAAATGCATGAAAAAAGAGAAGAGTTCACTTTGGGAATGGATTAAAGCAATTTTGATTGCTGTTGTATTAGCTGGTGTTATTAGACAGTTTTTCTTTGCGCCAATTCTCGTAGACGGGGTATCGATGGCACCTACTTTACATGATCGTGATCGAATGATTGTGAATAAAATTGGTTATCACATTGGAGATCCAAAACGCTTTGATATTATCGTATTTCGAGCAACAGAAGATAAAGATTACATTAAGCGCATTATAGGCCTGCCAGGCGATGAAATAGAGTATCGTAATGATAAACTGTATGTTAACGGAAAGGCTTATGAGGAGCCGTATTTAGACAAGCAGAAAAAGCAAATTGCTGACGGACCGCTTACATATGATTTTAATCTTGAAGAAATGACAGGCAAGAAAACCGTTCCAAAAGACCAATTATTTGTTTTAGGTGATAATCGTCGTTTTAGTAAAGATAGCCGTTCAATCGGTACGATTTCAATGGATCAAGTAATTGGTAAAGCTAATATGTTATATTGGCCGTTAGAAGACGCACGTATTGTGAAATAAATGAAAAAGAAGGTGGCAACATGGTAATTCAATGGTTTCCAGGGCATATGGCGAAGGCTAGACGCCAAGTAACGGAGAAATTAAAATTAATTGATGTTGTAATTGAACTTGTAGATGCTCGATTACCATTATCATCTCGAAACCCAATGATTGATGAAATCATTACACATAAGCCAAGGCTTGTTGTTTTAAATAAAGCGGATATGGCGGATGATCGTTTAACAAAACAATGGATCGCATATTTTAAAGAAAAAGGCCATATGGCAATTTCGATTAACGCGCAAGCTGGACAAGGTATGAAGGAAATTGCAGCAGCTTGTAAAGTGCTTGTTAAAGAAAAATTTGATAAAATGGTTGCAAAAGGTATTAGACCGAGAGCGATTCGTGCATTAATTGTAGGTATACCAAATGTTGGTAAATCTACATTGATTAATAAATTGGCAAAGAAAAATATTGCTAAAACAGGAGATCGTCCAGGTGTGACAACAGCTCAACAATGGATTAAAGTTGGGAAGGAAATGGAATTGTTAGATACACCAGGTATTCTGTGGCCTAAATTTGAAGATCAATTAGTGGGTCTTCGCTTAGCGACAACGGGTGCAATTAAAGATTCAATTTTAAATTTACAAGATGTAGCTGTTTACGCATTACGTTTTATGGAGAAACATTATCCAGAACGCTTGAAAGAACGCTATAATTTAAATGAGATTCCAGAAGATATTGTGGAATTATTCGATGCAATTGGAAAAAATAGAGGCTGCTTAATGGGCGGCGGAATGATTGATTATGATAAGACATCTGAGCTTATACTTCGTGAGCTTCGTGGTGGCAAACTTGGAAAAATGACGTTTGAAACACCGGAAGAGTTTGCAGAGCAAGTAGAAGATGTGGAAAAAATAGAAGAAGTATAAGACGTGCGTTTGTGCGTCTTTTCTTTTTGGATACGTTTAAAAAGGAGCTTGTATAAATGCAAACTATGACGATAAAAGAAGCGGAAAATGTATTGAAAGAAATTATGAATGAAGAAGATGATCGCTTTCAACTGTTAATGAAAGATGATCGAAAAGGTGTTCAAAAGCTCGTTTTGAAGTGGTATAAACAAAAAGAGTTAGAACAGAAAGAAAAAGAGAAGTTTTTTGAAATGTCCAAGTATGAAAATGCTTTGCGTGAAAAAGGGGTCACATATATCGCGGGTATTGATGAAGTAGGGCGCGGGCCATTGGCTGGGCCTGTTGTGACGGCAGCTGTCGTTCTTCCTGAGGATTTTTATATTCCAGGGTTAAATGATTCGAAAAAGTTGAGTGAAGCGAAACGTGAGCGTTTTTATGATGAAATAAAAGTACAAGCAATTGCAATTGGAGTAGGAATTGTATCACCAGAAGTTATTGATGACATTAATATTTACCAAGCAACGAAACAAGCGATGTTAGATGCAGTTGCGAATTTATCTTGTACACCCCAACATTTATTAATTGATGCGATGAAACTTCCTACACCAATTCCGCAAACATCAATTATTAAAGGTGATGCGAAAAGTGTTTCGATTTCAGCCGCATCCATTATCGCAAAAGTAACGAGAGATCGTATGATGAAAGAACTGGGAGAGAAGTATCCTCAATATGGATTTGAGCAACATATGGGATATGGCACAAAGCAACATTTAGAGGCAATTCAAGTGCATGGAGTATTAGATGAACACCGAAAGTCATTCGTGCCAATTAAAGATATGATTCAAAAATAAGCTGTAAATATACAGCTTATTTTTTTATTTTGGCATATAAACATTACTATTTCCGAAAAAGAATAAAGCGATTTCAGTTTTCTGACACTTTATTGTAGACAGCGTGCCAATCATCTTATACAATGGCAATGTAATGTTTTTTAAACATTAAAAAACTTTTCGAGTAAAACAGGAAAACAGGGGAGGATGGGACCATGAATATCCATGAGTACCAAGGTAAGGCAGTCCTTAGAAGCTATGGGGTTAGCGTTCCGAACGGGAAGGTTGCATTTACAGTAGAAGAAGCTGTAGAAGCGGCGAAAGAATTAGGAACAGATGTATGTGTAGTGAAAGCACAAATTCACGCTGGTGGACGCGGCAAAGCTGGCGGAGTAAAAGTTGCAAAAAATTTAGATGAAGTTCGTACATATGCAGAAAGCATTTTAGGAACTACACTTGTGACACATCAAACAGGTCCTGAAGGTAAGGAAGTAAAACGCTTACTTATCGAAGAAGGTTGCGATATTAAAAAAGAATATTATGTAGGTCTAGTTTTAGATCGTGCAACTTCTCAAGTTGTTTTAATGGCGTCTGAAGAAGGCGGAACAGAAATTGAAGAAGTAGCAGAAAAAACACCTGAAAAAATCTTTAAAGAATATATTGATCCAGCAGTAGGCTTACAAGGTTTCCAAGCGCGCCGAATCGCATTTAACATCAATATTCCAAAAGAGCTTGTAGGACAAGCTGTGAAGTTTATGATGGGCTTATACCGTGCGTTTATCGAAAAAGATTGCTCTATCGCTGAGATTAACCCACTTGTTACAACAGGTGAAGGTAAAGTTATGGCATTAGATGCAAAATTAAACTTTGATTCTAATGCATTATATCGCCATAAAGACATTTTAGAGCTTCGTGATCTTGATGAAGAGGATTCAAAAGAAATTGAAGCTTCAAAATACGACTTAAACTACATTCCTTTAGATGGAAATATCGGTTGTATGGTTAATGGTGCAGGTTTAGCGATGGCTACAATGGATATCATTAAACATTACCACGGTGACCCAGCTAACTTCTTAGATGTTGGTGGCGGTGCAACTGCAGAAAAAGTTACAGAAGCATTCAAAATTATCCTTTCTGACAAAAATGTAAAAGGTATCTTCGTTAACATTTTTGGTGGCATTATGAAGTGTGATGTTATTGCAGAAGGTGTTATTGAAGCAACGAAACAAGTAGGTCTTGAGTTACCTTTAGTTGTACGTCTTGAAGGTACAAACGTAGAACTAGGTAAGAAAATTTTAAATGAGTCTGGCTTAAATATTGTTGCAGCAGAATCTATGGCAGACGGTGCACAAAAAATTGTTTCACTAGTGGGCTAATAGAAAGCGGGGGAGAAAAATGAGCGTATTAGTTAATAAAGATACAAAAGTTATTGTTCAAGGTATTACAGGTTCTCAAGGTTTATTCCATACAAAACAAATGATTGAATACGGTACGAAAATTGTCGGTGGTGTAACACCAGGTAAGGGCGGCACTGATATTGAAGGTGTACCAGTATTTGATACAGTAGAAGATGCAGTGAAAGCAACAGGGGCAAACGCTTCAGTTGTATACGTTCCACCCGCTTTTGCGGCAGATGCAATTATGGAAGCTGTTGATGCAGAAATTGATTTAGTAGTATGTATTACTGAAGGGATTCCTGTATTAGATATGGTAAACGTAAAGAGATATATGGCGGGTAAACATACACGTTTACTTGGACCAAACTGCCCAGGTGTAATCACACCGGATGAATGTAAGATTGGTATTATGCCAGGATATATTCATAAAAAAGGTCATGTTGGTATCGTATCTCGCTCTGGTACATTAACGTATGAAGCTGTACATCAGTTAACACAAGAAGGTATTGGCCAATCTACTGCTGTAGGTATCGGCGGAGACCCTGTTAACGGTACAGACTTTATTGATGCTTTAAAAGCATTTAATGAAGATGAAGAAACACATGCTGTAATTATGATTGGTGAAATCGGCGGTACAGCAGAAGAAGAGGCAGCTGAATGGGTAAAAGCTAATATGACAAAACCTGTTGTAGGCTTCATTGGTGGTCAAACAGCGCCTGCTGGCAAACGTATGGGCCATGCTGGTGCAATCATTTCTGGCGGTAAAGGAACTGCTGCTGAAAAGATTAAAACAATGGAAGCTTGTGGCATTAAAGTAGCTGAAACTCCAGCAGTTATGGGAGAAACGCTAATCTCTGTTTTAAAAGAAAAAGGTTTATTTGAGACTTGTAAAAACTATTAATCTGTTGAAAGACACCTTCTTACTTGAGGGTGTCTTTTTAGACTTTTTCTGTTTACATAATAAAAATTATGGATAAGGAGAATCAAGATGAAAAGAGAGAGATTATTACATCTTCATTACTTGCTAGCAGATTATTGGAAAGCGATGGAGAGGCTACTATATGTCGATCCAGAATTAGAGAACATATATAATTTTAACGAAAAACAAATGGAACACTACACTGGAATATCCTCGAAAAAATCTTCAGAACTAGTAAAATTTCTTCAAAGTTCAAATCTTCCGCAATATATATCTTATTTAGAGAAAAATCGTATTTTTTATATAACGATATGGGATGAAAATTATCCGCAATTATTACGTGAAATACAAGATCCTCCCTTCGTTTTATATGGAAAAGGAGAGAAAGATTTCCTGAATAAAGTAAATAAATTAGCAGTTGTTGGAACGAGAGAACCATCATTATATGGTCATGAGAGTTTGAAGTTTATTTTACACCCTTTATTAGAAAGAGAGTGGCTTATTGTCAGTGGGTTTGCAAAAGGGATAGATACAATGTCTCATGAGATTACAGTAAGGCATCATTGCCCGACTATTGCGATATTAGGGCATGGATTGTCTTTTATGTATCCGAAAGAAAATAGACATTTATATGAAATGTGGAAGGAATATATATTGTTATTGACAGAGTATCCGCCGCACTATGCACCGAAAAAATGGTATTTTCCAAAAAGAAACCGGATTATTAGTGGTATAAGTAAAGGTGTTTTAGTTGTAGAAGCGAAATCGAGAAGTGGAACACTTATTACTGCGGACCTTGCGTTAGAGCAAAGTAGAGAGGTATTTGCGCTTCCTGGACCTATATTTATAGAGGGGGCATCGGGAACGAATCATCTTATTCAGCAAGGAGCAAAACTAGTAAGAAATGCAGAAGATATCTTGGAAGAGATTTTAAATTAACCTTATATTTTTATGTTTTTATTAAACAATTATTGACAAATGGTAGATTGGCACTGTATGGTATATTCATTCTTGATTGACAAAAACAAGAGAAATCAATAAGATTAATGAAGACTTGAATCCACCTCTTAAGGAGGCACTAGCATGTCAGATTACCTCGTAATCGTGGAGTCGCCTTCTAAGGCGAAGACCATTGAGAAATATTTAGGGAAAAAATACAAAGTTGTCGCGTCTATGGGACATGTTCGCGATTTGCCAAAAAGTCAAATGGGGATAGAAGTAAAGAACAACTTCACCCCGAAGTATATTACCATTCGTGGTAAAGGTCCCGTCTTAAAAGATTTAAAATCAGCGGCCAAAAAAGCAAAGAAAGTCTATCTCGCGGCCGATCCAGACCGTGAAGGGGAAGCGATTGCTTGGCATTTAGCGAATACGTTAAATGTGGACGTTGAATCAGATTGTCGGGTTGTGTTTAATGAGATTACGAAAGATGCAATCAAAGAATCATTTAAACATCCTCGTGCAATCAATATGGATTTAGTGGATGCACAACAAGCAAGACGTATACTTGATCGTCTTGTTGGTTACAATATTAGTCCTTTATTATGGAAGAAAGTAAAAAAAGGATTAAGTGCAGGACGTGTACAATCTGTAGCAGTTCGTTTAATCATCGAGCGTGAAAGGGAAATTCAAAACTTTGAACCTGAAGAATTCTGGACAATTAAAACAGAATTTGTAAAAGGAAAAGACACATTTGAAGCAAGCTTTTACGGTGTAGATGGTGAAAAAGTTCAATTAACAAATGAAACGCAAGTGAATGAAATAATTGAACAGATGAAAGAGAATGCGTTTTCAGTTGAAAATGTAACGCGCAAAGAGCGAAAACGTAACCCTGCATTACCGTTTACAACATCTTCCTTGCAACAAGAAGCAGCCCGTAAGTTAAACATGCGAGCAAAGAAAACAATGATGCTTGCACAGCAATTGTATGAAGGGATAGATCTTGGAAAACAAGGAACTGTAGGTCTTATTACGTATATGAGAACTGATTCAACACGTATCTCAGAAACAGCTCAAACAGAGGCTCGTACTTACATCACTGAAGCGTATGGTACGGAATACATAGGAACAGAAAAGAAGAAAGAAACGAAAAAGTCAAATGCACAAGATGCGCATGAGGCAATTCGTCCTACTTCGGTAATGAGAAAGCCAGAGGAACTAAAAAGTTTCTTAGGTCGTGATCAACTTCGATTATATAAATTGATTTGGGAGCGATTTGTTGCAAGTCAAATGGCGTCTGCTATAATGGGTACTGTGACAGCGAGACTCATTAATAACAATGTTCAGTTCCGTGCAAGTGGATCGGTTGTAAAGTTCCCAGGATTTATGAAAGTGTATGTAGAGTCAAAAGATGATGGTGCTGAAGAAAAGGATAAGATGTTGCCGCCTTTAGAAGTAGGGGAAACTGTATTTTCAAAGGATTTAGAACCAAAGCAACATTTTACACAACCTCCTCCGCGCTATACAGAGGCTCGCCTAGTAAGAACACTTGAAGAACTTGGAATTGGAAGACCGTCGACATATGTACCTACACTTGAAACGATTCAAAAGCGTGGGTATGTAGGCTTGGATAATAAACGCTTCGTTCCGACTGAACTTGGTGAAATAGTAATTGAACTTATTTTAGAGTTTTTCCCAGAAATTATTAACATTGAATTTACTGCCAATATGGAGCAAAGCCTTGATGAAGTAGAAGAAGGAAATGCGAATTGGGTAAAAATTGTTGATGATTTCTACGTAGGTTTTGAACCGCGTTTAGAAAAAGCGGAAAAAGAAATGCGTGAAGTGGAAATTAAAGATGAACCAGCTGGGGAAGATTGTGAACTATGTAATCACCCAATGGTCTTTAAAATGGGTAAATACGGGAAATTTATGGCTTGCTCGAATTTCCCAGATTGTCGTAATACAAAGCCGATTGTGAAAGAAATCGGTGTTACTTGTCCAAAGTGTGATAAGGGTCAAATTATTGAACGCCGTAGTAATAAAAAGAAACGTCTTTTCTATGGGTGCGGTACGTATCCGGAATGCGACTTTGTATCTTGGGATAAGCCAATTGGTCGTAAGTGTCCGAAGTGCGAAGGCATGCTTGTAGAGAAAAAGTTGAAAAAAGGCGTGCAAGTACAATGTATTTCGTGCGATTATGAAGAAGAACAACAAATGTGAGCGTAACTGCTCACATTTTTTTCGGGAAGAAAAGGAAAGGTGATATAAATGACAACACAGGTAGTAAACGTCATTGGCGCAGGTCTTGCAGGAAGTGAAGCAGCTTACCAAATTGCAAAACGTGGTGTCCAAGTTAGATTATATGAAATGAGACCGGTAAGGCAAACGCCAGCTCATCACACAGATAAATTCGCTGAATTAGTATGTAGTAACTCACTTCGTGCAAACACTTTAACAAATGCGGTTGGAGTTATTAAAGAGGAAATGCGCTTAATGGATTCTGTAATTATTCGTGCGGCGGATGAGTGCTCTGTACCAGCTGGAGGCGCTTTAGCTGTAGACCGTCATGAGTTCGCAGCTAAAGTAACAGAATACGTAAAGAACCATCCAAATGTAACTGTAATGAATGAAGAAATTACAGATATTCCAGAGGGACCGACAATTATTGCTACAGGTCCATTAACATCTCCTGATCTTTCTGCAAAATTGAAAGAATTAACAGGAGAAGATTATTTCTACTTCTATGATGCTGCAGCCCCAATCGTAGAAAAAGACAGCATTGACATGAATAAAGTATATTTAAAATCGCGTTATGACAAAGGTGAAGCTGCATATTTAAATTGCCCAATGACAGAAGAAGAGTTTGATCGTTTTTATGAGGCTCTAATTGCTGCCGAGACAGTGCCTTTAAAAGAGTTTGAAAAAGAAATTTTCTTTGAAGGTTGTATGCCAGTAGAGGTTATGGCAAGTAGAGGGAGACAGACGTTAGTATTTGGACCTATGAAACCTGTTGGATTGGAAGATCCAAAAACAGGGAAAACGCCATATGCTGTTGTTCAGTTACGTCAAGATGATGCAGCGGGAACTTTATACAATATCGTAGGTTTCCAAACACATTTAAAGTGGGGACCGCAAAAAGAAGTGCTACAGTTAATTCCAGGATTGGAAAATGCAGAGATTGTACGTTATGGTGTAATGCATCGTAATACGTTTATTAATTCACCTAATTTGCTTCGTCCAACATATCAATATAAACAACGGGATGATTTATTCTTCGCTGGTCAAATGACTGGAGTAGAGGGATATGTTGAATCAGCAGCATCAGGATTATTAGCAGGAATTAATGCTGCGCGTCTTGTGCAAGGTGAAGAGCCAGTTGTATTACCGCCAGTAACTGCGATGGGTAGCATGGCAAATTACATTACGGCAACGAACGCTAAAAACTTCCAACCGATGAATGCGAACTTTGGTCTATTTGCACCGTTAGAGAAGAAGATTAAAAAGAAAGCAGAACGAAATGAAGCGTACGCAGCACGCGCTTTAGAAACGATTCGAAATTTTGTAAATATTTAGTTAAATTTCTTGCAAAGGCTACTAAGTTGTGATACGATTTAGTAGCCTTTATTGAGGTGAGTTGTGTGAATGTGAAGAAATTGTTACAATTATTCGTTGGATATTTACAAATTGAAAGAAATTATTCAAAATATACAATTGCAAGTTATCAAAATGATTTAGAACATTTTGTGCAATTTATGGAACGAGAAGGCATATCCTCTTTTTTAGACGTTACATACGCGGATGTTCGTTTGTACTTAACGACGTTGCACGATGAGAAGTTAGCCCGTAAATCTGTCGCAAGAAAAGTATCAAGCTTACGAAGTTTATATCGTTTTTTGATGCGTGAAGGTTATCGAAAGGATAATCCGTTTGCACTTGCGTCACTCCCCAAAAAAGAATTGTCAATCCCAAAGTTTTTATATGCTGAAGAGTTAGAGGAATTATTTGAAGTTTCTGACACGGAAACACCATTAGGTCAAAGGAATCAAGCTTTGTTAGAGTTGATGTATGCGACTGGGATCCGTGTGAGTGAATGTGTCAATTTACAACTTACCGATATTGACTTTGCGGTGGGAACAATTTTAGTAATGGGAAAAGGAAAAAAACAAAGGTATATTCCGTTCGGAAGCTATGCGCAAGATTCTTTAATTACTTATATAGAGAATGGGAGAAAACAGTTAGTTAATAAGACTGACGAAGACTCTCATATGGTATTTTTAAATGCGAAAGGTAAACCGCTAACAAGTCGTGGAGTTCGTTATGTTTTAAATGAACTCATTAAAAAGGCTTCGCTGACAATGCGGATAAGTCCCCATATGTTAAGGCATACATTTGCTACACATATGCTAGATGAAGGGGCGGATTTACGTACTGTACAGGAGTTATTAGGCCATGAAAATTTGTCGACGACACAAATTTATACGCATGTCTCTAAAGAAAGATTGCGTTCTGTTTACATGAAGCATCACCCGCGGGCATAAATTGCTTTAAAAGCTATAAAAACAAATAAAGGAGTTTTTTCTATGGGAAATTTCCACGCTACAACGATATTTGCAGTTCATCATAATGGAGAATGTGCAATGGCTGGAGATGGCCAAGTGACAATGGGAAATGCTGTTGTAATGAAACATACAGCTCGTAAAGTTCGTAAGCTTTTCCAAGGTAAAGTTTTAGCTGGTTTCGCAGGATCAGTTGCTGACGCATTTACTCTTTTTGAAATGTTTGAAGGGAAATTAGAAGAGTATAATGGCAACTTGCAGCGTGCTGCTGTTGAAATGGCTAAACAATGGCGTGGCGATAAAATGTTACGTCAGCTAGAAGCAATGCTCATTGTCATGGATAAAACAACTATGCTCCTTGTTTCAGGTACAGGAGAAGTGATTGAACCGGATGATGGTATTTTAGCAATTGGATCTGGTGGGAATTATGCACTTTCTGCAGGTCGTGCTTTAAAGCAATATGCAAGTGAACACTTAACAGCGAAGCAAATTGCGAAAGCGAGTTTAGAGATTGCTGGCGATATTTGTGTTTATACGAATCACAACATAATTGTTGAAGAATTGTAGAATCGTAAGGGAGGCATTTTATATGCATTTACATTTTACTCCGCGCCAAATTGTGGAAAAATTAGATCAATACATCATCGGTCAAAAAGACGCAAAGAAAGCGGTTGCTGTAGCGTTGAGAAATCGATATCGTCGCAGTAAATTAGCTGAAAATTTACGTGACGAAATTGCACCTAAAAATATCTTAATGATTGGACCGACAGGTGTTGGGAAAACAGAGGTAGCACGACGAATGGCGAAACTCGTTGGAGCACCTTTTATTAAGGTTGAGGCTACAAAATTCACAGAAGTTGGATATGTGGGTAGAGATGTAGAGTCAATGGTACGTGACCTGGTGGAAACATCGGTTCGTATCGTAAAAGAAGAAATGGTAGTGAAAGTTCAAGATAAAGCCGAAGAGCAAGCGAATCAACGTCTTGTTGAAATTTTAGTACCGAGTCCAGAGAAACAATCTGGATTCAAAAATCCATTAGAGATGCTTTTTGGAGGTACTCAAAATTCGAATCAAACGTCTGATACACAAGAAGATGTTGAAATCGAAAAGAAGCGTCATGATGTGGAGAGAAAGCTTGCTGCAGGGCTTCTTGAAGACGAAATTGTATCGATTGAAGTGACTGAACAACAGTCTTCCATGTTTGATATGTTACAAGGAACTGGCATGGAGCAAATGGGAATGAATTTCCAAGATGCGCTAGGAAGTTTTATGCCGAAAAAAACGAAAAAACGTAAACTTTCTGTAAAAGAAGCAAGAAAACTCTTGACAAATGAAGAGGCACAGCGCTTAATTGATATGGATGAAGTTACACAAGAGGCTGTTTATCGTGCTGAACAGCTCGGGATTATTTTTATCGATGAAATTGACAAAATTGCTGGTAAGCAGTCGAATAGCGTAGATGTATCACGTGAAGGTGTGCAACGTGACATTTTGCCGATTGTAGAAGGGTCGAATGTTGCGACAAAATACGGATCAGTAAAAACGGATTATATTTTATTCGTTGCAGCTGGAGCGTTCCATATGTCTAAACCGTCGGATTTAATTCCGGAATTGCAAGGGAGATTTCCGATTCGAGTAGAATTAACAAAATTATCGACAGACGATTTTGTTAAAATACTAATCGAGCCTGACAATGCGTTAATTAAACAATATATGGCATTATTAGCGACTGAAGGTATAGAAATTGAATTTTCAGACGAAGCTATTCGTAAGATTGCTGAGATTGCTTATCAAGTTAATCAGGATACAGATAATATTGGAGCAAGAAGACTTCATACAATTATGGAGAAGCTCCTTGAAGATTTATCGTTTGAAGCATCTGAAATTACGTTAGAGAAAATAACGATAACACCTCAATACGTTGAGGAGAAATTAGCAACAATTGCTAAAAATAAAGATGTGAGCCAGTTTATTTTGTAATAGTGTCATCAGGTGACTCGCCCTAGTTTCCAAGTGATGAAAAAATATGTGAGTAACATGTAGGAGGAACTTTTGAAATGGAATTATTAGCAAAAACGAGAAGATTAAATGCGTTATTACAGAGCGCAGCAGGGAAGCCTGTAAACTTTAGAGAAATGTCTGACACAATGTGTGAAGTAATCGAAGCAAACGTATTCGTAGTTAGCCGTCGTGGTAAATTACTAGGTTATGCAATTCACCAACAAATCGAAAACGAACGCATGAAGCAAATGCTTGCAGAACGTCAATTCCCAGAAGAATATACACAAAGCTTATTCAACATTACAGAAACATCTTCAAACTTAGATGTGAACAGTGCTTACACAGCATTCCCAGTAGAAAACAGAGAATTATTTGGTCAAGGTTTAACTACAATCGTACCAATCGTTGGTGGCGGTGAGCGTCTAGGGACATTAGTATTAGCTCGTCTTGGTCAAGAGTTCTTAGATGATGATTTAATCCTTGCTGAGTACAGCTCAACTGTTGTAGGTATGGAAATCTTACGTGAAAAAGCAGAAGAAATCGAAGAGGAAGCACGTAGTAAAGCTGTTGTTCAAATGGCGATCAGCTCATTATCTTACAGTGAGTTAGAAGCGATTGAGCACATCTTCGAAGAATTAAATGGAACAGAAGGTTTACTTGTTGCAAGTAAAATTGCTGATCGCGTAGGAATTACTCGTTCTGTAATCGTAAATGCACTACGTAAATTAGAAAGTGCTGGTGTTATTGAGTCTCGTTCTTTAGGTATGAAAGGAACATACATTAAAGTGCTAAACGACAAGTTTCTACAGGAACTTGCTAAATTAAAAACAAACTAATTTGTAAAAAACTCTCCTCAATCGAGGAGAGTTTTTTTATGTGCAATGGATAGATGGTGCTTGTGAAAAGTGTCATAAGCGTGTTTTCTGAGAAAACTATTAATTGTATTTATTTTTTTGCTTAAAAGAAATGAAGGTTGGTAATACTAGAATTCGAGTATGAACAAAGAAAGTTTTACATTGGTCGCATTTTCGACTTGATTGTAATATTTCAGTATGATATAGTAAGCAGTGGTGTCAGTACAAAGTACACACGTTTACTGATTTAAGTGTTGGTGCTACGTTTGTAGTTTCGCTTAGAGATGAAGTAAACGGAGGATATCAAAAACCATTTAGGAGGAACTATATTATGTCAGTAATTTCTATGAAGCAATTGCTTGAAGCTGGTGTTCATTTCGGACATCAAACTCGTCGTTGGAACCCAAAAATGAAGCGTTACATTTTCACAGAGCGTAACGGTATCTACATCATCGACTTACAAAAAACTGTGAAAAAAGTTGAGGAAGCTTACAGAACGATGCGCGACATCGCTGCTGAAGGCGGAGACATCTTATTCGTAGGTACTAAAAAACAAGCACAAGAAGCTATTAAAGAAGAAGCAACTCGTGCTGGTATGTACTTCGTTAACCAACGTTGGTTAGGCGGAACTTTAACAAACTTCCAAACAATCCAAAAGCGTATCAAGCGTCTTAAAGACATCGAAAGAATGCAAGAAGATGGTACTTTTGAAGTACTTCCTAAGAAAGAAGTTGTTCAACTTAAAAAAGAGTTAGAGCGTCTTGAGAAATTCTTAGGCGGTATTAAAGATATGAAAGGTCTTCCAAGTGCATTATTCGTAGTAGACCCTCGTAAAGAGCGTATTGCAGTTGCTGAAGCACGCAAATTACACATTCCAATCATCGGTATCGTTGATACAAACTGTGATCCAGACGAAATCGATCACGTTATCCCAGCAAACGATGATGCAATTCGTGCTGTAAAACTTCTTACATCTAAAATGGCAGACGCGATCCTTGAAGCAAAACAAGGTGAAGAAACTGTTACTGCGTAACAAAGTTGGAAAGGTGATAAGGGGTTCGGCCTTTTATCACCTTTTTTAAGGTATAAACACCTTTATAAAAGGTATAAATACATATTTTAGGAGGATGAAAAGTATGGCAATCACTGCTCAAATGGTAAAAGAATTACGTGAAAAAACTGGCGCAGGTATGATGGACTGCAAAAAAGCTTTAACAGAAACTAACGGCGACATGGAGAAGGCAATTGACTTCTTACGTGAAAAAGGTATTGCGAAAGCTGCTAAAAAAGCTGACCGCATTGCTGCTGAAGGTTTAACTTTCATTGAAACAAACGGTAACGACGCTTTAATCTTAGAATTAAACTCTGAAACTGATTTCGTTGCGAAAAACGAAGGTTTCCAAACACTAATTAAAGAATTAGCTGCTCACTTATTAACTAACAAACCAGCTAACGTTGAAGAAGCTATGGCTCAAACAATGGAAAACGGTAAAAAAGTTGAAGAGCACATCAACGAAGCAATCGCTAAAATTGGTGAAAAACTTACACTTCGTCGTTTCGAAATCGTATCAAAAACTGATGCAGATGCATTCGGCGCTTACCTACACATGGGTGGACGCATTGGTGTATTAACAGTTCTTGAAGGTTCTACTGATGAAGCTGCTGCTAAAGATGTTGCAATGCACATCGCTGCAGTTAACCCTAAATACATCGACCGCGATGCTGTAACAGCTGAAGAAGTTGAGCATGAGCGTCAAGTATTAACACAACAAGCATTAAACGAAGGCAAGCCTGAGAAAATCGTTGCAAAAATGGTTGAAGGCCGTTTAGGCAAATTCTTCGAAGAGATTTGCTTACTTGACCAAGCATTCGTTAAAAACCCTGATATGAAAGTTCGTCAGTTCGTTGAGTCTAAAGGCGGAACATTAAAAGGATTCGTTCGCTACGCTGTTGGTGAAGGTATCGAAAAACGCGAAGACAACTTTGCTGAAGAAGTAATGAACCAAGTAAAAGGTAGCAACTAATACAGATTAGGGAACACATTGTGTTCCCTTTTTTAAAATAAAGATGTAAGCAATTGGAGGTTCATTATGAGTAAACCGAAATATAATCGTGTCGTTTTAAAGCTAAGTGGAGAAGCTTTAGCTGGAGAGCAAGGATTTGGAATTAACCCAACTGTTATTAAGTCAGTTGCGGAACAAGTAAAAGAAATTGCAGAACTTGATGTAGAGGTTGCTGTTGTTGTTGGTGGCGGTAACATTTGGCGTGGGAAAATTGGAAGTGAAATGGGCATGGATCGTGCAGGGGCAGATTACATGGGCATGTTAGCGACAGTTATGAATTCATTAGCTCTTCAAGATAGCTTGGAGAATATCGGAATTCAAACTCGTGTACAAACTTCAATTGAGATGCGTCAAGTTGCAGAACCTTACATTCGTCGTAAAGCAGTTCGTCACTTAGAGAAAAAACGTGTTGTTATCTTTGCAGCAGGTACAGGTAACCCATACTTCTCTACAGATACAACAGCAGCATTACGTGCGGCAGAAATTGAAGCAGATGTAATTTTAATGGCGAAAAACAATGTAGATGGTGTATATAATGCGGATCCATCTATTGATCCAACAGCTACGAAATATGAAACGCTTACTTACTTAGACGTATTAAAAGAAGGTTTAGGTGTAATGGATTCTACAGCTTCTTCTCTATGTATGGATAATGATATTCCATTAATTGTATTCTCAGTTATGGAAAAAGGTAATATTAAACGTGCCGTTTTAGGCGAAAATATCGGAACAGTGGTAAGGGGGAAATAAATATGGGACAACAAGTGTTGAAGTCTTCAAATGAAAAAATGGAAAAAGCAGTTGCTGCTTATTCTCGTGAATTAGCAACAGTTCGTGCTGGCCGTGCAAACGCGTCTGTATTAGATAAGGTACAAGTTGATTACTATGGTGCACCAACACCAGTTGTGCAATTAGCGAACATTACAGTTCCAGAAGCGCGTTTACTAGTAATTCAACCTTATGATAAAACTTCTATCGGTGATATTGAAAAAGCAATTTTAAAAGCAGATTTAGGCTTAAATCCTTCTAATGATGGAACTGTAATTCGTATTGCATTCCCTGCATTAACAGAAGAACGTCGTCGTGATCTTGTAAAAGTTGTGAAAAAATATGCTGAAGAAGCTAAAGTTGCTGTTCGTAACGTACGTCGTGACGGAAATGATGATCTTAAGAAGCTTGAAAAAGCTGGCGAGATTACAGAAGATGATTTAAGAGGATATACTGAAGATATCCAAAAAGAAACAGATAAATATATTGCAAAAGTTGACGAAATCGCAAAAAACAAAGAAAAAGAAATCATGGAAGTGTAATAGCGATAACTTCGCAATTATGACCCTCTTCTTAAGGGGGTCTTTTTACACTTTTAGGCATACGTCTGCTTGCTGGAGGGTATGAATGATGTTTAAAAACTTTCCTTTTTTTAAAGGTAAAAAGGACACATCGTTTGATCATCTCGTTGAAGAAGTGAAAAAAGGATATATCCCAGAACATATTGCCATCATTATGGATGGGAATGGAAGATGGGCAAAGAGGAGAGCAATGCCTCGTATTGCGGGACATCATGAAGGTATGCAAGTTGTAAAGAAAATTACAAAATTTGCAAGTGAACTTAATGTGAAAGTGTTAACTCTTTATGCTTTTTCAACTGAGAACTGGAAAAGACCGAAAAAGGAAGTTGATTATTTAATGAAGCTTCCAGAAGAATTTCTAGGTACATTTTTACCAGAATTGATTGAAGAAAACGTACAAGTCCGAGTAATAGGGCAAAAAGATCGTCTTCCTACGCATACACGCAGAGCGATGGAGAAAGCCATGGAAGATACGAAAGAGAATACGGGATTAATTCTTAATTTCGCGTTAAACTATGGAAGTCGAGATGAAATCGTTTCTGCTGTGCAACATATGATGAAAGATAATGAGGAAGGAAAAATTCGTTCTGAAGAGGTAAGTGAAGAAATGCTTTCCTCCTACTTAATGACGAGTTCTTTACCTGATCCAGAGTTGTTAATCCGAACAAGCGGAGAGCTACGTATTAGTAATTTCATGTTATGGCAAATTGCATATTCGGAGTTTTGGTTTACAGACGTGTATTGGCCAGACTTCAAAGAAGAACATTTGCTAAATGCGATTACTGACTTTCAACATAGAGGGCGCAGATTCGGAGGCGTGTAGAAAGAGAGGGTTTGGTAGTGAAACAGAGAATTATTACTGGAGTGGTTGCTGCCGCGCTATTCATTCCCATCGTAATATACGGTGGCGTGCCTTTTACGGTTTTAGTGTATGCACTTGCTTCTATAGGTTTATATGAATTAATTCGTATGAATAAGCTTACGCTTATTTCAGTACCGACAGTTTTAGCTGCAGTATTATTGTGGATTCTTTTAATTCCAAGTAGTGCATCAGAACTGTTTACATGGATTGGATTAGGTAAATTGGAAATCACATTTGTGATTGTTTTATTACTTTTATCATATACAGTCCTTTCTAAGAATACATTTACTTTTGATAATGCTTCATTTTTACTGATGGCAACGACATATGTGGCAATGGGATTCTTATATTTAAATGAAACGAGAATATTAGGAATTAAATATGTATTTTGCGCATTATTTGTTATATGGGCTACTGATTCAGGCGCATATTTCGTAGGAAAAGCATTGGGCAAGAGAAAATTGTGGCCAGAAATCAGTCCAAATAAAACGATTGAAGGTTCATTAGGGGGCATCGTTTGTGGAATTATTGTGGCACTTGTTTACAACGTGTTCTTCCCAGTCGAATCGAATGTAGTAATTTTAATTGTGCTGACAATTATCATTTCTATTTTTGGACAAATTGGTGATTTAGTACAATCTGCTTTTAAACGTCATTATGGCGTAAAGGATTCAGGTACAATTTTACCTGGGCATGGTGGTATATTAGACCGAACAGATAGTTGGTTATTCGTTTTACCAATTCTCTACTTCTTATTACAATACAATTAATAAATGAACGAGGGGTTGGAGTCATGAAAAACATTAGTTTATTAGGTGCAAGCGGATCAATTGGTACACAAACTTTAGATGTATTACGCTCGCACCCAGACCAATTCCGTCTCGTTGCTTTTTCTGTAGGGAAAAATATTGACTACGCAGTAAAGGTAATTCAAGAATTTTCTCCGCAAATCGTCTCTGTGCAAAGAGAGGAAGATGTTTTAAAATTACAATCTGTTTCTGGTAATACAAAAATTGTATATGGTAGTGAAGGACTTTTAGAAGTAGCATTACATCCAGATGCGGAGATTGTAGTAAATGCTGTTGTAGGTAGCGTAGGGTTGTTACCAACACTTCGTGCAATTGAGGCGAAAAAAACAATTGGAATTGCAAATAAAGAAACGTTAGTAACTGCAGGACATCTTGTAATGGAAGCAGCACGAAAACATAATGTTTCGTTACTTCCAGTTGATAGTGAACATTCGGCTATTTTTCAATGCTTGAATGGTGAAAATGAAAAAAGAATTTCTCGTCTTATTATAACGGCTTCTGGTGGAAGTTTCCGCGATAAAACGAGGGATGAATTGCATCGTGTGACCGTAGAAGATGCGCTTCGACATCCAAACTGGTCAATGGGTTCGAAAATTACAATTGATTCTGCTACAATGATGAATAAGGGACTAGAAGTAATTGAAGCACATTGGCTTTTTGGTATCCCTTATGAGCAAATCGATGTTGTTTTACATAAAGAAAGTATTATCCATTCTATGGTTGAATTTGAAGATCGTAGTGTAATGGCGCAGCTTGGTTCACCTGATATGCGAGTACCAATTCAATACGCACTTACATATCCTGATAGATTGCCTCTTTCAGACACAAAACAGTTAAACTTATGGGAAATAGGGGCGTTGCATTTTGAGAAAATGGACCAAGAACGATTCCGTTGTTTACGTTTTGCGTATGAAGCTGGAAAAGCAGGTGGAAGTATGCCAGCTGTAATGAACGCAGCGAATGAAGTAGCTGTTGAAGCCTTTTTACAAAAGAGAATTGATTTCTTAACAGTGGAAGACCTCATTGAAAAAGCAATGAACCATCACAATGTCATTGCACGACCGAACTTAGAGGAAATTTTGGAAATTGATGCGGCCACAAGACGGTTTGTGATGGAACAAATTTAGCAAAGGTGGTTATGGAATTGAATACAGCGATTGCCTTTATATTAATTTTCGGTGCACTCGTATTTTTCCATGAGCTAGGGCATCTATATTTCGCAAAAAGAGCAGGTATTTTATGCCGCGAGTTTGCGATTGGTTTTGGTCCGAAAATATTCTCATTTGAAAAGAATGAAACGGTGTATACGATTCGATTACTGCCCCTTGGTGGCTATGTAAGAATGGCTGGCGAGGATGCGGACACAGTTGAGTTAAAGCCTGGGAAAAAGGTTGGCCTTGTATTAAATGAAAAAGACGAAGTTGTGAAATTAGTTTTTGATGGATATGAAAAGTATCCAAATGTTCGTGTTATTGAAGTCGAACAAGCTGATTTGGAGCATAATTTAACAATTTCGGGCTATGAAGAGTACGAGGAAGAGCTTCAAACATTCCGAGTGAATGAAAAGGCTCGTATTATTACTGCGGGGGAAGAAATTCAAATTGCCCCGTATAATAGACAATTTGGCTCGAAAAAACTAGGGCAACGCGCTTTAACAATCTTTGCGGGTCCTGCAATGAACTTCATTTTAGCATTTGTTATTTTTGTGATTCTTGGATTTGTACAAGGGGTCCCTATTGACAAACCAATGGTCGGAAAAGTGATGGATAACAGTGCAGCACAGCAAGCTGGATTGAAAGAGAATGATACAATTCAAGCTATTGATGGGAAAAACACAAGTACATGGAAAGATGTTGTTACTATTGTACGTGAAAACCCAAATAAAGAAATTACGTTACAAGTAAAGCGTGATAATGAACAGTTTAATGTGAAAGTAACGCCAACACTCGATAAAGAAGGAAAAGACGAAGTTGGTAGGATCGGTGTTTATTCTCCTGTAGAGAAAACAGTGATGGGTTCTATTAAATCAGGTTTTGAACAAACGTACCAATGGACGAAACTAATTTTTGAGTCTCTTGTGAAATTAGTAACTGGTCAATTTTCTATTAATGAGTTGTCAGGTCCAGTAGGAATTTATAATCTAACAGATCAAGTTGTAGATTATGGGTTTACGCGTGTACTAAGTTTAGCTGCAGTTCTAAGCATTAATCTTGGTTTATTTAATTTATTACCAGTTCCTGCTTTAGATGGTGGCCGTTTATTCTTCTTCTTAATTGAAGCGTTACGAGGGAAACCAATTGATCGCCAAAAAGAAGGAATGGTTCACTTTATTGGTTTTGCATTATTAATGTTACTTATGTTAGTTGTAACTTGGAATGACATTCGTAAGTTTTTCTTGTAAAATAAAGTGAAACTTATAATGAAATAGAGCTCGTAGAATAAAATCCCTCACCTAACTCGAGGTGAGGGGTTTTACTGCGTGTAAGAGTAAAATGAAGAGGTGCAAATAAATGAAACAAAGTATGGTATTCAGTCCTACATTACGTGAAGTTCCAGCTGATGCTGAAATTAAGAGTCATCAGCTATTACTTCGTGCAGGTTTTATGCGTCAAAATGCTTCTGGTATTTATAGCTTTCTACCATTTGGATTAAAAGTATTACACAAAGTAGAACGTATCGTTCGAGAAGAAATGGAGCGCGCAGGAGCTGTAGAATTATTAATGCCAGCTATGCAAGCTGCAGAATTATGGCAAGAATCAGGTCGTTGGTATTCTTACGGATCTGAATTAATGCGTATGAAAGATCGTAACGCTCGTGAATTCGCATTAGGAGCGACACATGAGGAAGTAATTACGGATCTTGTGCGTGATGAAGTGAAATCATATAAAAAATTACCGTTAACATTATACCAAATTCAAACAAAATTCCGTGATGAGCAAAGACCTCGTTTCGGCTTATTACGTGGAAGAGAGTTTCTAATGAAAGATGCATACTCTTTCCATGCTACACAAGAGAGCTTAGATGAAGTATACGATCGCTTATATAAAGCATACTCTAACATTTTTGCTCGCTGTGGCTTGAATTTCCGTGCAGTTATTGCTGATTCTGGAGCAATGGGCGGAAAAGATACACATGAATTTATGGTATTATCTGATGTTGGTGAAGATACAATTGCATACTCTGACACATCTGATTATGCAGCAAACATCGAAATGGCTCCTGTTGTAGCTACGTATACGAAGAGTGACGAAGCAGAAAAAGCACTTGAAAAAGTAGCAACACCAGACCAAAAAGCAATTGAAGAAGTATCTGCATTCTTAAACATTGCAGCTGACAAGTGCATTAAGTCTATGGTGTTTAAAGTAGATGAGAAATTAGTAGTTGTACTTGTTCGTGGTGATCACGAAGTAAACGATGTGAAAGTGAAAAAT
This sequence comes from Bacillus cereus group sp. BfR-BA-01349, assembly GCF_022663795.1. Classification (NCBI taxonomy): domain Bacteria; kingdom Bacillati; phylum Bacillota; class Bacilli; order Caryophanales; family Bacillaceae; genus Bacillus; species Bacillus cereus group sp. BfR-BA-01349. Next base: position 29,081 of record NZ_JAKUGE010000019.1, on the reverse strand, counting down.
GTATACGGCGCTTCAGTTGTTGAGCTTGCTTCTCATGAAGAAGTAAAAGCATTATTAAATTGTGAAGTTGGTTCATTAGGACCGATTAATGTAACAGGTGATATCGAAATTATTGCTGATCACGCTGTAGCATCAATTGTTAACGGATGTTCAGGAGCGAATGAAGAAGGGTTCCATTATGTAAATGTAAATCCAGAACGTGACTTTAAAGTAAGTCAATATACAGATTTACGCTTTATTCAAGAAGGAGACCAATCTCCAGATGGAAACGGAACAATTCTTTTCGCACGCGGAATTGAAGTTGGTCATGTATTCAAATTAGGAACTCGTTATAGTGAAGCAATGAACGCAACATTCCTAGATGAAAATGGAAAAACACAACCACTTATTATGGGTTGTTACGGTATCGGTGTATCTCGTACAGTAGCAGCAATTGCAGAGCAATTTAACGATGAGAACGGCTTAGTTTGGCCAAAAGCGGTAGCACCGTTCCATGTGCATGTAATTCCAGTAAATATGAAATCTGATGCACAACGTGAAATGGGTGAAAATATCTACAACTCATTACAAGAACAAGGCTATGAAGTGTTATTAGACGATCGTGCAGAACGTGCAGGTGTTAAATTTGCAGATGCAGATTTATTCGGTCTTCCAGTTCGTGTTACAGTTGGTAAAAAAGCAGACGAAGGTATTGTAGAAGTGAAAGTACGTGCTACAGGTGAGTCTGAAGAAGTAAAAGTAGAAGAACTTCAAACATATATTGCAAATATTTTAAAATAAGAAGAGGTACCTCGTAATGGGGTACCTTCTCTTTCTTTGTAAACGTATTTTGTAAAAGAAGAGGTGAGAAATCTTTCTTTGTGGTACGTTTCAATTTATAATAGCAAATGGAAGGAGAGTGCTTATGTCTTTAACAAATGAACAACAAGAGCGATTTCAAATTTTGCTCCAGCAGTTGCAAATACCAGACGACCTTATAAATCAATATTTACAAGGCGGTGGTATTGAAAGGCTCGTTATTGATAAAGCGAATAAAAGTTGGCATTTTGATTTACAAGTGCCACGTATTTTGCCTACAGAATTATATGAATTGCTAGAAACAAAGCTTAAGCAATCATTTTCTCATATTGCAAGAACAACATTTGCATTAGAAACAGAGAATAAACAATTTACAGAAGAAGAAGTGAGGGCGTATTGGCCGCTTTGTACGGAACGAATTACATTTTCACCTATGTTCGCATACTTAAAGAAGCAGCTTCCACAGGTGAATGGAGTGAAGTTGCTAATAAATGTAAATAACGAGCTGGAGTCTACGGCTTTAAAGAAAAACGTTGCGAAACCAGTAGGGGATCAATACGAAGTTTTTGGATTCCCGCGTTTTCAGTTAGACACACATATACAGCAAAATACAGAAGAAATGCAAAAGTTTCGTGAACAAACGCAGCAAGAAGACCGTGAGCGTGTTATACAAGCTATGGAAGAAATGGCGAAGAAGCAAGCTGAAGAAAGCAGCGTTGTGTATGAAGGACCGATTACACTCGGGTATCTTATTAAGCCAGATGAAGAGATTACACCGATGCGAGAAATTCAAGATGAAGAAAGAAGAAAAACGGTTCAAGGATATGTCTTCCATGTAGAAACAAAAGAGCTTCGTAGTGGGCGTACGTTATTAACTTTAAAAATAACGGATTATACGGATTCTATTATGATCAAAATGTTCTCACGTGACAAAGAAGATATTCCAATGCTGCAATCCTTGAAAAAAGGAATGTGGGTGAAAGCGCGTGGTTCTGTTCAAAATGATACATTCGTTCGAGATTTAGTAATGATTGCAAATGATATTAATGAAATAACAGGACCGTCTCGTAAAGATAAAGCACCAGAAGGCGAAAAACGAGTAGAGCTGCATCTCCATACTCCGATGAGTCAAATGGACGCTGTCACTCCAGTTTCTAAGCTTGTTGCTCAAGCTGGTAAATGGGGACATGAGGCTATTGCGGTTACAGATCATGCCGTGGCTCAGTCCTTCCCAGAGGCGTACTCTGCAGGGAAGAAGGCTGGTGTTAAAGTTATATATGGTGTAGAAGCAAATCTAGTTAATGATGGTGTACCGATAGCGTATAACGAAGCGCATCGTTTACTTGCAGAGGAAACGTATGTTGTTTTCGACGTTGAGACGACAGGTTTATCAGCTGTATACGATACAGTCATTGAGTTGGCTGCCGTAAAAGTAAAGGGTGGCGAAATTATTGATCGCTTTGAATCTTTCGCAAATCCACATCAACCATTATCAGCGACGATTATTGAATTGACAGGTATTACGGATGATATGTTAACTGATGCACCTGAAGTGGACGAAGTGTTTAAAAAGTTTGAGGAATGGATGGGCGACCATACACTTGTTGCCCATAACGCGAGCTTTGATATGGGCTTTATTAACGTAGGTTTTAAAAAGGCTGGACTAGAAAAAACGAATAATCCAGTTATTGATACGTTAGAACTTGCACGATTTTTATTCCCAGAAATGAAAAATCATCGATTAAATACGATGTGTAAAAAACTTGATATTGAATTAACACAACATCACCGTGCGATTTATGATACAGAAGCGACGGGATATTTACTTGTGAAAATGTTGAAAGACGTAATTGAAAAGGGATTTGAATATCACGACCAATTAAATGATAGCATGGGACAAGGGGAGGCGTATAAGCGTGGCCGTCCAAGTCATATGACGTTACTTGCCACATCAGATGTTGGATTGAAAAATTTATATAAACTTGTTTCATATTCTCACCTTAATTACTTTTACCGTGTACCACGTGTGCCGAGATCACTATTAAAAAAATATCGTGAAGGGATTTTAGTAGGAACGGCTTGTGATAAAGGTGAAGTGTTCGAGGCAATGATGCAAAAGGCACCTGAAGAGGTAGAAGAAATTGCCCAGTTCTATGATTACATTGAAGTAATGCCTCCAGAGGTGTTGCGTCATTTAGTAGAACGTGAGCTTGTTCGAGACGAAGGTCAATTAAAAACAATTATTTCTAACTTAGTAAAACTAGGTGAGACGTTAGATAAACCAGTTGTTGCTACAGGAAACGTGCATTATTTAGACCCTGAGGATGCGATGTATCGTAAAATTTTAGTCAGTTCGCAGGGCGGAGCCAATCCGTTAAATCGACATTCATTACCGCCAGTACATTTCCGTACAACTGATGAAATGTTAGAATGTTTTTCATTCTTAGGTGAAGACAAAGCGAAAGAAGTTGTTGTAACAAATACACAAAAGATTGCGTCATTAATTGGTGATGTGCATCCAGTAAAAGACGATCTATACACACCGAAAATTGAAGGTGCTGATGATGAAACGCGTGATATGAGTTATAAAATGGCGCGTAGCATTTATGGTGAAGAGCTACCGGAAATTGTAGAAGCACGTTTAGAAAAAGAATTAAAAAGTATTATTGGGCATGGATTCGCCGTAATTTATTTAATTTCACATAAGCTTGTGAAAAAATCGTTAGTAGACGGATATCTAGTAGGTTCGCGTGGATCGGTAGGGTCATCATTTGTTGCAACGATGATGGAAATTACAGAAGTAAACCCATTACCACCACACTATGTATGTCCGAAGTGTAAGCAATCAGAATTCTTTAATGATGGTTCTGTAGGTTCTGGTTTTGACTTACCAGATAAAGAATGTCCTGCTTGTAATATTCCATATGTAAAAGATGGACATGACATTCCTTTCGAAACGTTCCTTGGATTTAAAGGAGATAAGGTGCCCGATATCGATTTGAACTTCTCCGGGGAATACCAACCACGTGCCCATAACTATACGAAAGTACTGTTCGGTGAAGACTATGTATATCGTGCAGGAACGATTGGTACAGTTGCGGAAAAAACTGCTTACGGATATGTAAAAGGTTATGCAAATGATCATAACTTAACGATTCGAAATGCAGAGATTGATCGCTTAGTAGCAGGGTGTACCGGTGTAAAACGTACAACAGGACAGCATCCAGGCGGTATTATCGTTGTGCCAGATTACATGGATATCTTTGATTTCTCACCAATACAGTACCCAGCTGATTCAATTGGTGCTGAATGGAGAACAACGCATTTTGATTTCCACTCGATTCATGATAATTTATTAAAACTTGATATACTAGGACACGATGATCCGACCGTTATTCGTATGTTACAAGATTTAAGTGGTATTGATCCGAAAACAATCCCAACGGATGATCCAGAAGTAATGAAAATTTTCTCTGGTCCAGAATCGTTAGGGGTAACAGAAGAGCAAATTAACTGTAAAACAGGTACACTTGGTATACCAGAGTTTGGTACAAAATTCGTAAGACAGATGTTAGAAGAGACAAAACCGACGACATTCTCAGAGTTAGTCCAAATTTCTGGACTATCACATGGTACTGACGTATGGCTTGGTAATGCAAACGAGTTAATTTATAACGGTACATGTACGCTGAGCGAAGTTATCGGTTGTCGTGATGACATCATGGTATATTTAATCTATCAAGGTCTAGATCCATCATTAGCCTTCAAAATCATGGAGTCGGTTCGTAAAGGTAAAGGTGTACCGGAAGAATGGGAAGAAGACATGAAAAATAATAATGTACCAGGTTGGTATATTGATTCATGTAAGAAGATTAAATACATGTTCCCTAAAGCCCATGCGGCTGCTTACGTACTTATGGCTGTACGTATCGCATATTTTAAAGTACATTTTGCACTGTTATTCTATGCCGCATATTTTACAGTTCGTGCAGATGATTTTGATGTAGAGGCAATGGCGAAAGGTTCAGCATCTATACGTGCAAGAATTGATGAAATTGCTCAAAAAGGATTGGATGCAGCGCCGAAAGAGAAAAGTTTATTAACAGTACTAGAAATGACACTTGAAATGTGTGAGCGAGGATACTCATTCCAAAAGGTGGATTTATACCGCTCACATGCAACAGAATTTATTATTGATGGAGACACATTAATTCCTCCATTTAATGCGGTACCTGGTCTTGGTACAAACGCAGCTTTAAGTATTGTGGAAGCACGTAAAAATGGAGACTTCTTATCAAAAGAGGACTTGCAGCAGCGTAGTAAGGTCTCGAAAACAATTATTGAGTATTTAGATAGTCAAGGTTGTTTAGGAGATTTACCGGATCAAAACCAGTTATCACTGTTCTAGTAGGTAGGAAAAGTCTTTGCAAATCAACATTTCCTATGATATACTATTAACCGAGATAACCATGTCATGTATATTGTGTAAAGAAAAGAGTGGGGAAACCCACTCTTTCGTGTTACTATCTATGTTTTCTCTACGTAGATAGGTAAAAGATTTCTGTCGTATATACATATTTTGTTACAAGTTTTACTTCTTAAATTTGGTAATACTAAGACAGATAATCCCTGCTGAACAGCAGGGGCTTTTGTTAGCTAACGAGAAAGAATAAGATAGACCGTTTTTAAAGTGGCGGGGTCTTCTTCTTTTAAATGGTACATGACGGCAGGAAGGAGGCTGTTTATGGATAAGAAAGTCACAGAAGTTGTAGAAGCATTTGCGCAGCCGATCGTTGAAGAGTTAAATCTTGAACTTGTAGATGTAGAGTATGTGAAAGAAGGACAAGACTGGTTCTTACGCGTATTCATCGATTCTGAAAAGGGAGTCGACATTGAAGAATGCGGTGCGGTAAGTGAACGTTTAAGCGAAGCTTTAGATAAAGAGGATCCAATTCCTCATCTTTACTTTTTGGATGTATCATCTCCTGGAGCGGAACGCCCATTAAAGAAAGAAAAAGACTTCCAGCAAGCGGTAGGAAAACAAGTGGCAATTAAAACATATGAGCCGATTGATGGTGAAAAGATGTTTGAAGGAAAACTGCTTTCTTACGATGGTACAACAATAACATTATTATTAACAATTAAAACACGTAAAAAAGAAATCCAAATTTCGATGGATAAAGTCGCAAATGCGCGACTTGCTGTTACGTTTTAGTTAGAAGGGGGATCTTCATGAGCACTGAGTTATTAGATGCTTTGCTCGTATTAGAATCTGAAAAAGGCATTAGCAAAGACATTATTATTGATGCGATTGAAGCAGCTTTAATCTCTGCTTATAAGCGCAATTTTAATCAAGCACAAAACGTTCGTGTGAGCTTTAACCCAGAAGTGGGAACAATTCAAGTTTTAGCACGTAAAGACGTAGTAGACAATGTGTTTGATCCACGTCTTGAAATTTCTGTAGAGGAAGCAAGACAAATTAATCCAAACTACCAAGATGGTGACGTACTAGAAATTGAAGTAACACCAAAAGACTTTGGTCGTATTGCAGCACAAACTGCAAAACAAGTTGTCACACAACGAGTGCGTGAAGCAGAGCGCGGTGTTATTTACTCTGAGTTTAGTGACCGTGAAGAAGATATTATGGTAGGTATTGTACAACGTCAAGATGCTCGTTTCATCTATGTAAGCTTAGGAAAAGTAGAAGCTTTATTACCTGTAAGTGAGCAAATGCCTAATGAGCAATACAAACCACATGATCGTATTCGCGTATTCATTACGAAAGTAGAAAAAACGACAAAAGGACCACAAATTTACGTATCACGTACACATCCTGGTCTTTTAAAACGTTTATTCGAAATGGAAGTTCCTGAAATCTATGATGGAACTGTAGAAATTCGTTCTGTAGCACGTGAAGCTGGCGATCGCTCTAAGATCTCTGTATATGCAGAGAACACTGATGTTGATCCAGTTGGATCTTGTGTAGGACCAAAAGGGCAACGTGTACAACGCATTGTAGACGAATTAAAAGGTGAAAAAATTGACATCGTCCGCTGGTCAAATGATCCAGTTGAATATGTTGCAAATGCATTAAGCCCATCACAAGTTGTTAAAGTACTTGTAGATGAAGAAGAAAAAGCGACAACAGTAGTTGTTCCAGACCACCAGTTATCATTAGCTATCGGTAAGCGTGGACAAAATGCACGTCTTGCAGCTAAATTAACAGGCTGGAAAATTGATATTAAGAGTGAGTCTGATGCGAAACAACTTGGTATTGTAACAGAAGAAGATAGGGTAATCGCATTTGGATTCGATTCAGTGGAAGACGAAATCGAATAGAGGTGATGAGTATGAGCAATCGAAAAGTTCCGTTACGAAAATGTGTTGCAACGCAAGAAATGAAATCAAAACGAGAGCTCGTTCGCATTGTTCGTTCCAAAGAGGGAGAAGTGTCCATTGATTTAACTGGGAAAAAATCAGGACGAGGTGCTTACTTGTCGAAGGACAAGGAGAGCATTCTTCAAGCTCAAAAGAAAAATGTTTTGGAACATCATCTAAAAGCGAAAATCGACGGTTCTTTATATGAAGAGCTTCTTGAGCTTGTTGAGAAGGAGTCGAAATAAGTGTCCGATTGGAAATCGTTTTTAGGACTAGCAAACCGGGCTCGGAAAATTATTTCGGGTGAAGAACTCGTTTTAAAAGAAGTACGAAGTGGCAAAGCAAAACTTGTATTGCTATCTGAAGATGCGTCAGTAAATACTACAAAACGCATCACAGATAAAACTACGTACTACAACGTACCAATGAGAAAGGTCGAAAATCGACAACAATTAGGGCATGCGATTGGGAGAGATGAGCGAGTCGTTGTAGCTGTGTTAGATGTAGGCTTTGCGAAAAAGCTGCGTAGCATGCTCGATACAAATTACCGGGGGTGAAGGTATGAGTAAAATTCGAGTGCATGAATATGCAAAAAAACATAATATCTCAAGTAAAGATCTTATGACAAAACTAAAAGAAATGAATATCGAGGTTTCGAATCATATGACAATGTTAGACGATGAAGTAGTAAATAAATTAGATAATGAATATCAAACTGAAAAACCTTCTGTTGCAGATGAGTTTGAAGTAGAAGAAAAAGTTGTTCGCAGTAAAAAGAACAGCAATAAGAAAAAGAAAAAAGGCAAAGGAAACGAAGACAAACGTCAAGAGAACTTTGCTGGTAGACAACAAACTCAAATTGTAGAAACACCAGATAAAATTACTTTCTCTGGAAGCCTTACAGTAGGAGATCTTGCTAAAAAATTAAGCAAAGAGCCATCTGAAATTATTAAGAAGCTCTTCATGCTTGGAATTATGGCAACAATTAACCAAGACTTGGATAAAGATACAATTGAGTTAATTGCTAACGACTACGGTATTGAAGTAGAAGAAGAAGTAATTGTAAGCGAGACTGAGTTTGAAACATTCATTGATGAGCAAGATGATGAAGAGAACTTAAAAGAACGTCCAGCTGTAGTTACAATCATGGGACACGTTGACCATGGTAAAACAACATTACTGGATTCTATTCGTAACTCAAAAGTAACTGCAGGCGAAGCGGGTGGAATTACTCAGCATATCGGTGCATATCAAGTTGAAGTAAACGATAAGAAGATTACATTCTTAGATACACCTGGTCACGCAGCATTTACAACGATGCGTGCTCGTGGGGCACAAGTAACGGATATTACAATCCTTGTTGTTGCAGCGGATGACGGTGTTATGCCACAAACGGTTGAAGCAATTAACCATGCGAAGGCAGCAGGAGTACCAATTATTGTTGCTGTGAATAAAATGGATAAACCAGCTGCAAACCCTGATCGCGTAATGCAAGAACTAACTGAATATGAATTAGTTCCAGAAGCTTGGGGCGGAGATACTATTTTCGTACCAATTTCTGCAATTCAAGGCGAAGGCATTGACAACTTACTAGAAATGATCCTTCTTGTAAGTGAAGTAGAAGAATATAAAGCAAATCCAAACCGCTATGCAACTGGTACAGTAATCGAAGCACAGCTTGATAAAGGTAAAGGAACTATCGCGACATTACTTGTTCAAAATGGTACGCTTCGAGTTGGAGATCCAATCGTTGTTGGAACTTCATTCGGACGTGTTCGTGCAATGGTAAGTGATATTGGTCGTCGTGTAAAAGTTGCTGGTCCATCAACTCCTGTTGAAATTACTGGTTTAAACGAAGTACCACAGGCTGGAGATCGTTTCATGGCATTTGCTGATGAGAAGAAAGCTCGTCAAATTGGTGAATCACGTGCACAAGAAGCGTTAGTTGCACAACGTGGTGAGAAATCTAAATTAAGCCTTGAAGATTTATTCCAACAAATCCAAGAGGGCGATGTAAAAGAAATTAACTTAATCGTAAAAGCAGACGTACAAGGTTCTGTTGAAGCGATGGCAGCATCACTTCGTAAAATTGATGTTGAAGGCGTAAAAGTTAAAATCATTCACACTGGTGTAGGTGCGATTACAGAATCTGATATCATTTTAGCTTCTGCATCTAATGCAATTGTAATTGGATTTAACGTACGTCCAGATGTGAACGCGAAGCGTACAGCTGAATTAGAGAACGTTGATATTCGTTTACACCGTATTATTTATAAAGTAATCGAAGAGATTGAAGCAGCTATGCAAGGTATGCTTGATCCAGAATTCGAAGAAAAAGTAATCGGTCAAGCAGAAGTTCGTCAAACGTTTAAAGTAACAAAAGTTGGAACAATCGCAGGTTGTTACGTAACAGACGGTAAAATTACGCGTGATAGTGGCGTACGTATTATCCGTGACGGCGTAGTAATTTTCGAAGGACAACTTGATACGTTAAAACGTTTCAAAGACGACGTAAAAGAAGTTGCACAAAACTATGAGTGTGGTATTACAATTGAGAGATATAATGATCTTAAAGAAGGGGACATCATTGAAGCGTACATTATGGAAGAAGTGAAGCGATGATTATCGCTTCACTCTCATTCGAGTGTATGATTTACGATGTGCATTCTTTAAAAGAGAAACGTGCAATTTTACAACGTGTGTTAACTCGTGTAAAACAGCGCTATAATGTAGCTGTTTCTGAAGTTGGGCACCAAGATGTATGGCAACGTACAGAAATTGCAATTGTTTCCGTATCCTCAAATCGTGTTATCTGTGAGAAAGAAATGAATCGTGTACTTGAGTACATCGATTCATTTCCTGAAATTGAACGTACAATAACACATTTGGAATGGTATTGAATGAGGTGAAGAGTTATGAAATTACGTGCGAACCGTGTGGGCGAGCAAATGAAAAAAGAATTAGGCGACATTATCAGTCGTAAAATTAAAGACCCACGTATTGGATTTGTTACAGTAACTGATGTACAAGTGAGTGGTGATTTACAAATTGCTAAAGTATATATTTCTGTTTTAGGTGATGAAGAACAGAAAGAAAATACTTTAAAAGGTTTAGCGAAGGCAAAAGGCTTTATTCGTTCAGAAATTGGCCAACGTATTCGTCTTCGTAAAACACCAGAAATTACCTTTGAGTTTGATGAGTCTATCGGATATGGTCATCGAATTGATACACTTTTACATGAAATTAATAAAGACGGTAAACGTGAAGAATAATGGATAGACATTTGTCTATCCATTTTTTCAATGCAAAATAAGTTTTGGATATTTACTACGAGAGAATTATGATGAGGTGAACATATATGGAAGGTGTAGTATTATTACATAAGCCAAAAGGCATGACATCACATGATTGTGTATTTAAATTAAGAAAGATATTGCGAGAAAAGAGAATTGGTCATACGGGAACATTAGACCCTGATGTAACAGGAGTATTACCAATTTGCGTTGGAAGAGCAACGAAAATTGCACAATTTTTAACAAGTGAAACGAAAACATATGAAGGTGAAGTAACATTAGGGTTTTCAACGACAACTGAAGATGCTTCTGGTGAGGTTGTTGAAACGAAAAATGTAGATCGTACTATTACTCGTAAGGAAGTAGAGAAAGTCCTTGCGGAATTAACAGGCACGATTGAACAAATGCCACCAATGTTCTCGGCTGTAAAAGTAAACGGGAAAAAATTATACGAATATGCAAGAGCAGGGCAAGAGGTGGAACGTCCAGTTCGTACAATTACAATTCATGAATTCATATTACTTGATGATCGTGAAGTTTTTGAAGGAGAAAATATTTCATTCCGTTTCCGTGTAACGTGTAGTAAAGGAACATATGTAAGAACGTTAGCTGTAATGATCGGGGAAAAACTTGGTTTCCCATCACATATGTCGCACCTTATAAGAACGGCATCTGGTGAATTTTTATTAGAAGATTGCATATCATTTGAAGAAATTGAAGAAAACGTGCAAAATGGAACAGTAGAGTCTATCTTCATTTCAATTGATGAAGCATTAAGTAAGTTTCCAAAAATGGTTGTAGATGAAAAGCAAGCAGAGAAAATAAAGAATGGTATGTTCTTAAAAAATGAATTAGAAATAACAGCACCATTTATTACAGTGTTTGATAAAAATGATCGTTGCTTAGCAATTTATGAACATCATCCGAAACATCCTGGTATGTTAAAGCCGATGAAAGTACTTGTGAATAATCAAGAACTAAAGCTATAATGAATTATTGGAAGGATTATTACAGAAAAAGGTGAATTCAAGCGTGAAACTTATTCATTTAACTCATCCACATGAACAAAATAAATTAGAATTACCACCTACTGTAATGGCATTAGGATTTTTTGATGGCATTCATTTAGGACATCAATGTGTAATTCGAACTGCGAAAAAAATAGCGGACGACCGAGGATATAAAAGTGCAGTTATGACATTTCATCCTCATCCATCTGTTGTTTTAGGAAAAAAGGATGCGCATGTGGAGTATATTACACCGATGCGCGATAAAGAAAAAATAGTCGAAAGCTTAGGAATCGATATATTATATGTAATTAAATTTGATGAATCATTTGCAGGGTTATTACCGCAACAATTTGTAGATGATTATATTATTGGTTTAAATGTAAAGCATGTAGTAGCAGGGTTTGATTATTCATATGGACGTTTAGGAAAAGGAAAGATGGAGACTTTACCATTTCATGCAAGAGGGGAGTTTACACAGACTGTGATTGAAAAAGTTGAATTTCAAGAAGAGAAAGTAAGTTCTACAGCATTACGAAAGTTAATTCGAAATGGCGAAATGGAGCAAATTCCATCTATTTTAGGTAGAGCCTATACTGTAGCGGGAACAGTTATACACGGCGACAAACGTGGACGTCAAATTGGTTTTCCAACAGCTAATGTAGGTTTAAGTGATGAGTATTTATTGCCACCTGTAGGTGTTTATGCAGTGAGATTAAAAGTTCACGATGAATGGTACGATGGTGTATGTAATATTGGATATAAACCGACTTTTAAAGAAGATGAGCGTCAATTATCAATTGAAGTGCATTTATTTGAATTTAACAAAGATATATACGATCAAAATGTTACAGTAGAGTGGCATATGCGTATAAGAGCAGAAAAGAAATTCAACGGTATTGATGAGTTAGTTGAACAAATCGCAAAAGATAAGAAAACAGCCCAAGAATATTTTGTGAGCGAAAAGAATATACTTGCTTTTTCAAATGAAAAGTAGTATTCTATGTTATGTACTTTATGACAACCATTGCTTGGCATTGCGACTCACCGACGCTTGCTAGGTAATTGGGGGTTTAATTAATAGGAGGTGAAATAGGATGGCTTTAACACAAGAGCGTAAAAATGAAATCATTGCACAATTTAGAACTCATGAGACTGATACTGGTTCTCCAGAGGTTCAAATTGCTGTCCTAACGGAGCAAATTAACACTCTAAACGAGCACTTACGTACTCACAAGAAAGATCATCATTCACGTCGTGGTCTATTAAAGATGGTTGGTAAACGTCGTAACTTACTAACTTACCTTCGTAATAGCGATATCACACGTTACCGTGAATTAATCACAAAGCTTGGCTTACGTCGATAGTCAAAGAAGCGGGAATATTCCCGCTTTTTTGTTAGGTAAAAATATATCTTCTACGCTTTATAGCTTACTTAATTTTAGGCAATACTAGAGGTAGAATATTGTGATATACTATCCATTTACATAGAAGAATTGAATACTTTAAATTGAGAGGGGTACTTAAATGAGTCAAGAAAAGCAAGTCTTCTCGATAGATTTAGCTGGTCGCCAGCTAACAGTTGAAACTGGTCAGCTTGCAAAACAAGCGAACGGAGCAGTATTAGTAAGATATGGCGATACAGCGGTTCTATCTACAGCAACTGCATCAAAAGAAGCAAAAAATGTAGATTTCTTCCCACTTACAGTAAACTATGAAGAGCGTTTATATGCAGTCGGAAAAATTCCTGGCGGTTTCATTAAACGTGAAGGTCGTCCAAGTGAAAAAGCAATTTTGGCAAGTCGTTTAATCGACCGTCCAATCCGTCCACTTTTCGCAGATGGTTTCCGTAACGAAGTACAAGTTGTCAGCATCGTAATGAGTGTTGATCAAGATTGTTCTTCTGAAATGGCAGCTATGCTTGGTTCTTCATTAGCGTTATCGATTTCAGATATTCCATTTGAAGGTCCAATCGCGGGTGCAACAGTTGGTCGTATTAACGGCGAATTCGTTATCAACCCAACAGTAGAACAGCAAGAACAAAGTGATATTCACCTTGTTGTAGCTGGTACGAAAGATGCAATTAACATGGTTGAAGCAGGAGCAGATCAAGTGCCTGAGGAAACAATGTTAGAAGCAATTATGTTTGGTCATGACGAAATTAAACGTCTAATTGCATTCCAAGAAGAGATTGTACAAGCTGTAGGTAAAGAGAAATCAGAAGTGAAACTTTATGAAGTTGACGCTGATCTTAACCAAGCTGTACGTGAAATGGCTGAAGAAGATATGCATGCAGCAATTCAAGTACATGAGAAACATGCACGTGAAGATGCAATTAACGAAGTGAAAAAGCGTGTTATTGAGCATTACGAAGCGCAGGAAGCTGACGCTGATACATTAGGACAAGTAAATGAGATTTTATATAAAATTGTAAAAGAAGAAGTACGTCGTCTTATTACAGTTGAAAAAATCCGCCCAGATGGCCGTAAAGGTGACGAAATCCGTCCATTAGCATCAGAGGTTGGCATTTTATCTCGTACACACGGTTCTGGTTTGTTCACTCGTGGACAAACACAAGCATTAAGTATTTGTACATTAGGTGCATTAGGCGATGTGCAAATTTTAGATGGTCTTGGTGTAGAAGAATCAAAACGCTTTATGCACCATTACAATTTCCCATCATTTAGTGTTGGTGAAACTAGACCAATGCGTGGACCAGGTCGTCGTGAAATCGGTCACGGTGCACTAGGAGAACGCGCACTTGAGCCTGTAATTCCATCTGAAAAAGATTTCCCATACACAGTACGTCTTGTATCTGAAGTTTTAGAATCAAATGGTTCTACTTCACAAGCAAGTATTTGTGGTAGTACTTTAGCAATGATGGATGCTGGTGTTCCACTTAAAGCTCCAGTTGCAGGTATTGCAATGGGTCTAGTTAAAACTGGTGAGCATTACACAATTTTATCTGATATTCAAGGTATGGAAGATCATTTAGGTGATATGGACTTTAAAGTAGCAGGTACAGCACAAGGTGTAACTGCACTACAAATGGACATTAAAATCGATGGTCTATCTCGTGAGATTTTAGAAGAGGCATTACAACAAGCGAAAGTTGGTCGTGTGCACATTCTAAATCATATGTTATCTGTTATTCCAGAGCCACGCACTGAATTATCAGCGTACGCTCCAAAGATTATTACAATGACAATTAATCCAGATAAAATCCGTGACGTTATCGGACCGAGCGGTAAACAAATCAATAAAATTATTGAAGAAACTGGCGTTAAAATTGACATCGAGCAAGATGGCACAGTATTCATTTCTTCAATAAACCAAGAAATGAACGACAAAGCTAAGAAAATTATCGAAGATATCGTTCGCGAAGTACAAGTAGGTGAAATCTACGAAGGAAAAGTGAAACGTGTTGAGAAATTCGGTGCTTTCGTTGAATTATTCAGCGGTAAAGATGGATTAGTTCACATTTCTGAACTTGCACTTGAGCGTGTAGGTAAAGTAGAAGACGTTGTAAAAATCGGTGACGTAATTACGGTTAAAGTTATCGAGATTGACAAGCAAGGTCGTGTTAATCTATCTAGAAAAGTATTGCTAAAAGAAGAGCAAGAAAAAGAAGCTGCTAAAGAAGAAAACAAACAAGAGCAGCAATAAGCGAAAGCCAGTTTAACTGGCTTTTTTTGTTATGTAAAAATATGATTTATATATATTTTTATGTCAGTATAGGTATAGTTTTCATTATAACGCTCAAATTAACAAAGATAAGAAGAAAAATGTTTTTTTATATAGTTAATTTGGGAGGGTTTATATGAAAGTTCGTATATTGGCATACATATGTATATTTTCTTTATATGTCAGTTTAGGCTCTTATTCTGTTTTTGCACAGGATAACTTATATGAAGAAATTCAAAAGCATGCAAAACAATATGAGATTGCACCTCAAAATGCGATGATTGATAAGATATGGAAAGCAACACCAGGATATAATGGAAGACAAGTTGATATGGAAGCATCCTATAACAATATGAAGAAGCTAAAGGAATTTGATCAAAAACACCTTGAATTTAAGGAAGTATCACCGAGTGTCCACTTAGAAGATTTATCACCTGCTCCAATTTATAGGGGGCATCCGAATAAAAAGATGGTGGGATTAACAATAAATGTGGCATGGGGAAACGAGTATTTGCCTCGTATATTAGAAATATTGAAAAAGCATGATGTGAAGGCGACTTTCTTTTTAGAAGGACGTTGGGTGAAAGAAAATTTACGATTTGCAAAAATGATTGTCGATGCAAATCAAGAAGTCGGAAATCATTCTTATACGCACCCTAATATGAAAACGCTATCGTCTGATGAAATACGAGAGCAGTTACAAAAAACAAATCGAATGATTGAAGCTGCTACGAATCAAAAGGTGAGATGGTTTGCCCCGCCGAGTGGAAGTTTTCGGGATGAAGTCGTGAAAATCGCTGATGATTTCCAAATGGGAACGATTATGTGGACTGTCGATACAATCGATTGGAAGCGACCTGAGCCAGATGTACTATTGCAGAGAGTAATGAGAAAAATACACCCAGGTGCTATCGTATTAATGCATCCTACTTCGTCAACGGCAGAAGCATTAGATACAATGATTAAAAAATTGAAGGAACAAGGATATAAAGTAGGGAATATAACAGAATTACTGGATGAAAAACGTGTGGATTAAATACATTTGCATGACATTCATCCTTAAACTTGTTATCATTAAATAATAGCACTTATTTAGAGAAACTGGCAGTAGGAGGAAAGTTTTTGATTAAAAAATATACTTGTAAAAATGGTGTAAGAATAGTTATGGAGAATATACCAACTGTAAGATCGGTTGCGATTGGTATTTGGATCCATGCGGGATCAAGAAATGAAAATGAAAAAAATAACGGGATTTCTCACTTTTTAGAGCATATGTTCTTTAAAGGGACAGAAACACGTAGTGCACGCGAAATTGCAGAATCATTTGATAGTATTGGTGGGCAAGTGAATGCTTTTACTTCAAAAGAGTACACTTGTTACTATGCAAAAGTGCTAGATGAACATGCTAAATATGCTTTAGATGTATTAGCTGACATGTTCTTTAATTCAACATTTGATGAAGAAGAATTGAAAAAAGAGAAGAATGTCGTATGTGAAGAAATTAAAATGTACGAAGATGCTCCAGACGATATTGTGCATGATATGTTAACGAAAGCAACATATGAAACGCATCCGCTTGGATATCCTATTTTAGGAACAGAAGAAACACTTGATACGTTTACAGGTGATACGCTACGCCAATATATTAAGGATCATTATACACCTGAAAATGTAGTTGTTTCAGTTGCAGGAAATATTGATGAAGCCTTCTTACAAACGGTAGAGCAATATTTCGGTAGTTATGAAGGAACAACAAACCGTGAACAAGTACATAGTCCAATTTTCCATTTTAACAAAGTAGCACGTAAAAAGGAAACAGAACAAGCTCATTTATGTTTAGGATATAAAGGCTTACAAATGGGACACGAAGATATTTATAACTTAATTGTATTAAATAACGTTTTAGGCGGTAGTATGAGTAGCCGTTTATTCCAAGAAGTACGTGAGCAACGTGGGTTAGCTTACTCAGTATTTTCTTACCATTCTTCTTATGAAGATACAGGTATGTTAACACTGTATGGTGGAACAGGTAGTCAACAATTAGATACACTGTATGAAACAATGCAAGAAACATTAGAAACATTGAAAAATACAGGTATTACAGAAAAAGAGCTTATTAATAGTAAAGAGCAATTAAAAGGAAACTTAATGTTAAGTTTAGAAAGTACGAATAGTCGTATGAGCCGTAATGGTAAAAATGAATTGCTACTTCGTAAGCATCGTTCACTTGATGAGATTATCGAAAGTGTAAACACTGTAACAAAAGAAAATGTAGATGGGTTAATTCGTAACATGTTTACAGATGAATTCTCTGCAGCATTAATTAGTCCAGATGGAAAACTTCCAAAAGGAATAAAACTATAATCAACTTTTACGATGTATCTGAAAATAACCTTCTCTCTTTTTAAATGAGAGAAGGTTATTTTTTTTATACATATAGAATAGGTACTAATTATAGACAATGCAAATGAAAAATTTAGTAGGGGAGTGGAGTGAGTATGCGATTAAGTGAATTAAGCGGTAAAGAGGTTGTAGATATAGAAAAAGCGGAAAAAATGGGAGCCCTAGGTTATATGGATTTAGAGATTAATGAGAAAGACGGACAAATACAAACACTTATAATACCTGTAGGGAAGTGGGGAGGTTTTAAAAAGGAACCACAAGAAGTAAGAGTGGCATGGAGTCAAATAAAGAAAGTCGGACACGATATGCTTCTTTGTGATAGTATAGATCGTTCAAATTCGGAGTGAAGGATGGCCATTTTGGTCATCTTTTTTTGTATCTACATAGAAACCTGATAAATCATATGTGCATTTGGATTTTCAATCACCATAAACTCGTACATTACATATGATGTGGAGGAAAAAGAAAAAGTAGGCACTTTTCTTATAAATGACAGAAAAAGAAGGTGAATTAGGGAATGTTGACTGAGATGCATATTGCTGTCATAGGAGGAGATGCAAGGCAGCTAGAAGTAATTCGTAAGCTAGTTGAATTGGATGCGAAACTTTCTTTGATAGGTTTTGATCAGTTAGATCATGGTTTCACAGGGGCAGCAAAAGAAAGTATACAAAATTTAGATTTCACTTCTGTAGACGCAATTATTTTGCCGGTTGCCGGTACAAATGCCAAAGGAGAAGTAGATACTATTTTTTCAAATGAAAAAGTTTCAATAACGAAAGAACAAATTGAAAATACACCAGAACACTTTACTATATATTCAGGTATTGGTACACCTTACTTGGAAAATCTCGTATCTACTACGAATCGAAAACTTGTTAAATTATTTGATCGTGATGATGTAGCAATATACAATTCTATTCCAACGGTAGAAGGTACATTAATGATGGTAATTCAACATACCGACTATACAATTCATGGGTCCAATGTAATGGTTCTAGGATTTGGGAGAACAGGAATGAGTGTTGCGAGAGCATTTCAATCATTAGGAGCCCATGTCAAAGTTGGAGCAAGACGATCTGAACATATTGCACGTATTACAGAAATGATGTTTTCTCCTTTTCATATGCAAGACATAGAGAAAGAAGTAGGAAATATCGATATTGTAATTAATACGATTCCGCATCTCGTTGTAACAGCGAATGTTATTGCAAAAATGCCAGCTCATACGTTAGTGATTGATTTAGCTTCTAAACCAGGCGGTACTGACTTTAGATATGCGGAAAAAAGAGGAGTCAAAGCATTGCTAGCACCTGGATTACCAGGTATTGTTGCCCCAAAAACGGCTGGGCAAATTTTAGCAAATGTTCTTTCTCAGTTATTAGCAGCAGATGCAATTGCAAAGGAGGAGGAAAAGAAATGAGTTTGAAGGGGAAACGAATTGGTTTCGGATTTACAGGTTCACATTGTACGTACGAAGAAGTAATGCCTCATTTAGAAAAATTAATTGCTGAGGGAGCAGAAGTACGTCCTGTTGTTTCTTACACTGTTCAATCAACAAATACTAGATTTGGAGAGGGAGCAGAGTGGATTAAGAAGATTGAAGAAATAACAGGTTTTAAAGCAATTAATTCAATCGTTGGTGCAGAACCACTAGGACCTAAAATTCCACTAGATTGTATGGTAATTGCACCACTAACAGGGAATTCTATGAGTAAATTTGCAAATGCAATGACAGACTCTCCAGTATTAATGGCAGCGAAAGCGACGTTAAGAAATGGCAAGCCTGTCGTATTGGCTGTTTCGACGAATGATGCTCTAGGGCTTAATGGAGTAAATCTCATGCGCCTAATGGTAACAAAAAACATCTACTTCGTCCCATTCGGCCAAGATGCACCAGAGAAAAAACCGAACTCAATGGTAGCTCGCATGGAGCTGCTGGAAGATACAGTGTTAGAAGCGCTGCAAGGGAAGCAATTGCAACCGGTTGTCGTAGAAAAATTCAGATATATGAATTAAAAAACGAAAAAAAACGGACAATTTTTGATGAAACCATCATTCTTACTGTAGAATATGATAAAATTAACGTTATTAAGATCAGAAGGGGTATTGTATACTCCTTCTGATTCTAAGTTATAGAAGGATTGGTATCTAGAAAGGGGCATAGTGATGGAAAAGCAAAAAACTTTTCATGTCGCTGTAGTTGGAGCAACCGGCGCAGTTGGTGAACAAATGTTAAATACTTTAGAGAAACGAGAATTTCCAATCGGGAAATTAACGTTACTTTCATCTAAACGATCTGCAGGTAAGAAACTTGTATTTAAAGGCGAAGAATTTACAGTTCAAGAGGCAACTCCTGAAAGCTTTGAAGGAGTAGATATCGCACTATTTAGTGCTGGTGGATCTGTATCGAAACAATTAGCGCCAGAAGCAGCAAAACGCGGTGCGATTGTTGTTGATAATACAAGTGCATTCCGTATGACAGAAAACGTGCCACTTGTTGTACCTGAAGTAAATGAAAACGACTTAAAAGAACATAATGGTATTATTGCAAATCCAAACTGTTCTACAATTCAAATGGTAGTAGCTCTTGAGCCAGTTCGTCAGCAATATGGTTTAAAACGAGTAATCGTTTCCACATATCAAGCTGTATCAGGTGCTGGTGCGGCAGCTATTGAAGAACTGCATGAACAATCACAAGCAATCTTAAATGGCGAAGAAGTTAAGGCAAATGTTCTTCCTGTATCAGGTGATAAGAAGCATTTCCCAATTGCTTTTAATGCGATTCCACAGATTGATAAATTCCAAGATAATGGATTTACGTTTGAAGAAATGAAAATGATTAACGAAACGAAAAAAATTATGCATATGCCTGAATTAGAAGTAGCGGCAACATGTGTACGTTTACCAGTTGTATCAGGACACTCTGAGTCTGTTTACATCGAAGTAGAAAAAGAAGGCGTAACAGTAGCAGAATTAAAGAGCTTACTTGCAAATGCGGAAGGTATTGTTCTGCAAGATAATCCAGAAGAGCAGTTATATCCAATGCCAGCTACTGCAGTAGGTAAAAACGAAGTATTCGTTGGAAGAATCCGTAAAGATTTAAATAACGATAAAGGATTCCATCTTTGGGTCGTATCTGATAACTTATTAAAAGGCGCTGCATGGAATTCTGTTCAAATTGCAGAGCGCTTAGTAAAATTACAATTAGTGTAAACGGCTAAGAGAAGGTGCAAAATATGAAAATAATTGTTCAAAAATTTGGTGGCACATCAGTACGTGATGACAATGGACGTAAGCATGCGCTTCATCATATAAAAAAATCATTAGCTGCTGGTTATAAAGTAGTTACTGTCGTATCTGCTATGGGCCGTAAAGGTGAACCATATGCAACGGATACGTTATTAAGTCTTGTAAATCAAGAGGAATCTACTATTTCTAAACGTGAGCAAGATTTATTATTATCATGCGGAGAGTTAATCTCTGCAATTGTTTTCTCTAATATGTTGAATGAGAACGGTATAAAAGCAGCAGCATTAAATGGTGCACAAGCTGGTTTTGTAACGAATGATGACTTTACGAATGCAAAGATTATTGAAATGAATTGCGATCGTATACATGAAGAGTTAGAAAATGTAGATGTAATCGTCGTTACAGGATTTCAAGGGCAAACGAAAAAAGGTGATACGACAACACTTGGACGCGGAGGTAGTGATACTTCAGCTTCAGCATTAGGTGTTGCACTTCATGCTGAATATATTGATATATTCACTGATGTAGAAGGTGTTATGACTGCGGATCCTCGTATTGTAAAAGATGCACGTCATCTTCAAACTGTAACGTATAACGAAATTTGTAACATGGCTTATCAAGGTGCGAAAGTCGTTCATCCACGTGCAGTTGAAATTGCGATGCATGCAAAAGTGCCACTTCGTGTACGTTCTACGTATTCTGAAAGTGAAGGTACTCTTATTGCAGCATACGATGGTGCTACAAAAGGGCAGGATGTAGAAGAACGTCCTGTTACAGGTATTGCCCACGTATCGAACGTAACGCAAATTAAAGTACTTGCAAAAGAAACGGCATACGACATACAGCAGCATGTATTTAAAGAAATGGCAAACGAAGGCATTAGTGTTGATTTAATTAACATTTCTCCTACTGGTGTAGCTTACACAGTAAATGATAATGTATCAGCTCGTGCTGTCGAAGTGCTAAAACAACTTGGATATGAGCCAATTGTGACAGAACATTGTGCGAAAGTATCTATCGTTGGAGCTGGAATGGCAGGCATCCCAGGGGTTACTGCAAAAATCGTTACAGCTTTAGCGGAAAAAGGTATTCAAATCCTGCAATCGGCAGATAGTCATACAACAATTTGGGTTCTTGTAAAAGAAACTGATTTAGTGGAGGCTGTAAATGCATTACATAGTGCGTTTGAGCTTTCAAAAGAAAAGCAACTGGAACAATAAGGAGTGAGACCATGATAGATTTTGGGACAATTGCAACCGCGATGGTAACACCGTTTGATATAAACGGGAATATCGATTTTGCAAAGACAACGAAATTGGTAAATTATTTAATTGATAACGGTACAACAGCAATCGTGGTAGGAGGAACGACAGGAGAATCTCCTACATTAACTTCAGAAGAGAAAGTAGCGTTATATCGCCATGTCGTATCTGTTGTCGATAAAAGAGTGCCCGTAATCGCTGGAACAGGTAGCAATAATACGCATGCTTCTATTGACTTAACTAAAAAGGCAACAGAAGTTGGTGTGGATGCAGTAATGCTAGTAGCACCGTATTATAACAAACCGAGTCAAGAAGGAATGTATCAGCATTTTAAAGCAATTGCTGAAAGTACGCCGCTTCCGGTTATGCTATATAACGTTCCAGGACGATCTATTGTACAAATCTCCGTTGATACAGTTGTTCGTTTATCAGAAATAGAAAACATTGTTGCTATTAAAGATGCCGGCGGCGATGTGTTAACAATGACAGAAATCATTGAAAAAACAGCGGACGACTTTGCGGTATACAGCGGTGATGACGGTTTAACGTTACCAGCTATGGCAGTTGGAGCGAAAGGTATCGTTTCGGTAGCATCTCATGTTATCGGAAACGAAATGCAAGAAATGATTACAGCATTTCAAGCAGGAGAATTTAAGAAGGCACAAAAATTACATCAATTACTTGTAAGAGTAACTGATTCATTATTTATGGCGCCAAGTCCAACTCCAGTAAAAACAGCGTTACAAATGGTTGGATTAGATGTGGGCTCTGTACGTTTACCACTTCTTCCATTAACAGAAGAAGAAAGAGTAACGTTACAATCTGTAATGCAATCTATCCCTCGTTAATAAAAAATGACCTAGTGTAGAACTAGGTCATTTTTTATTATATGCAAATCTTTTCCTCTTTTTCTCACCTATATGTGTTTTTATAAGAACATTAATCGCTTCTTCATTATGTGTATAAGAAAATAATCGTACCCCTTTAACTGAGTCAAAAAATGATAGATATTATGGAATGAACGCAATAAACTACGGTGTCTGTTTTTAGAGAAATTCCCTCAAATGTGACGTAATTCATAAAAAAACTCCATTTTGTAAGTGTTTTTGTTGGATTCTAGAAAAATAAATCTTGAAACTCCCTATTATGAAATGAATTTAGCGTATGTATGGCTAGTTCTTCAAAATAATATGGAGTATAAAATCGAAGTAAATATAAAGGAAATACGTTCGATACTTTTGTTGTCATTCCGTTCTTTTACTCTTTCTTTCGCACGATTTAACTTGTGTTCTATTTCTTGTATCAGGTATAATATGGCTAAGTAGCTTAGTACGGGTATGCTTAGCAAAATTGGGAAAAATTATAATTTAATTAAATTTTCATATCATATCGAATAAGATATTTGATTTATATAATGAAAGAGAGGTGAAACCTGGTTTAAAAAATAAACAAGGACATGATATCGCATAACGGTAAGGACATTCGTCTTGGACGGTGAAAATATGGTGGTTGTAGAGTTTCCCCTGGTGTCTCTGCAATTTTAGTGAAATCAGTGTTTGCAAGATTTTTAAACCAGGCAACAACATGAAGAGAAAAGAGAATGAGTCTGTTAAAGTATTTGCTCTTGGTGGAGTAGGTGAAATCGGGAAAAACATGTACTGTGTTGAAATTGATTCTGAAATCTTTATCGTAGATGCAGGGTTAATGTTCCCGGGAGATGAAATGTTTGGAATTGATATCGTTATTCCTGATATTACATATTTAGTGGAAAATCAAGAGCGAGTAAAAGGTTTATTTATTACTCACGGTCATGAAGATCATATTGGTGGAATTGTGTATGTACTTCGTAAATTATCTATTCCAGTCTATGCAACGAAATTAACAGTAGGACTTATACAAGAAAAACTTGGTGAAGCGGGCATGTTAGGCCGTGTAGACCTAAAAACAATCGATTCAAATTCAACAGTAGAATTTAACACTACAACGGTGTCATTCTTCGGAACGACACATAGTATTCCGGACTCTGTTGGCGTTTGTTTCCATACATCAAAAGGTGCAGTCGTATATACGGGAGACTTTAAATTCGATCAAACTCCAATTGGAAATAGTGGAGCAGACCTTGGGAAAATGGCGCAAATCGGAAATGAAGGCGTACTTTGCTTATTATCTGATAGTACAAACGCAGAGCGCCCAGGTTATACAGGTTCAGAAAAAGAAGTTGGTGTAGAAATCTCTAAAGTGTTCTACGGCGCAGAAGGTCGTATTATCGTTGCTTCATTTGCATCGAATGTACATCGTATTCAACAAGTATTTGATGCAGCTGCTGAAACAGGGCGAAAAGTAGCGGTAGTAGGACGTAGTATGGTGAAAGTAGTAGACATTGCAAGACGTCTTGGTTATTTAGATGTTCCAGAAGGTATGGTTATTTCATTACAAGAAGTAGACAACTTCCCAGAGAAAAAGGTAGCTATTTTAACGACAGGTAGTCAAGGTGAACCGATGGCTGCTCTATCAAGAATGGCAAAACAAGCACATAAACAAATTTCAATTCGTAAAGGTGATACTGTTATCATTGCTGCTTCGCCAATTCCGGGTAATGAAATATCTGTATCAAAAATTATTGATTTGTTATTTAGAGCTGGAGCTGAAGTTGTTTATTACGGCGAAAGAAAAGTTCACGTTTCAGGTCACGGTAGCCAAGAAGAATTAAAATTAATGTTAAATTTAATGAAACCGAAGTACTTTGTACCCGTACATGGTGAGTTCCGTATGCAAAAAGCACATGCATATTTAGCTGAAGATGTAGGTATTACAAGAGAAAATATCTTTATCGTAGAAAAAGGCGATGTAATTGCTTTTGGTGACGATGAAGCGAACTTAGTCGGTAAAGTACAAGCTGGTAATGTTTTAATTGATGGATTAGGTGTAGGTGACGTTGGTAATATCGTTCTTCGAGATAGAAAGATGTTATCTCAAGATGGAATACTAGTAGTTGTTGTAACGCTTGGTAAAGATGAAAAGAAAATTATCTCTGGTCCAGAAATCATTTCACGTGGCTTCGTATATGTTCGTGAATCAGAAGCGTTAATTGAACGATCTACAGAGATTGTACGTATGATTGTTGAGCAGTCAATTAAAGAATATTCAATTGAATGGTCAATGTTAAAACAAAATATTCGTGAATTATTAGGGCAGTTCTTGTACGAAGAGACAAAGAGAAAACCTATGATTTTACCGATTATTATGGAAGTATAAAAAGGATCACCCTTATGGGTGATTTTTTTTCTTTTTAACCCTATCGAATGAAATTTATAACTTAAGAAATAATAGTTATATACGAGTGAAAGGGGATGCGAAATGACAGAACGTGATCGATATACAAATGAAGAAAAAGAAGCTGAGCCAAAAGAAGTTGGAAAAGAGGCTTCAATAGTTGAAAAAATTCAACAGCTTGGACAGACAAATGTACCACAGATGAATGAATCACGTATTCATTGTTTAACGATTATCGGACAAGTGGAAGGTCATGTTCAATTACCACCGCAAAATAAAACAACAAAATATGAGCATATCATTCCGCAAATTGTTGCGATTGAACAAAATCCGAAAATTGAAGGTTTGCTTTTAATATTAAATACGGTTGGAGGTGACGTTGAAGCTGGGCTAGCAATTTCTGAAATGGTAGCTTCACTTTCAAAACCAACAGTATCTCTAGTTTTAGGCGGGGGGCATTCCATCGGTGTACCGATTGCTGTTTCTACTGACTATTCGTTTATTGCGGAAACTGCGACGATGACAATTCATCCAATTCGTTTAACAGGTCTTGTCATAGGTGTGCCACAAACATTTGAGTATTTGGATAAGATGCAAGAAAGAGTCATTCGTTTTGTGACGAAGCACTCGAAAGTAATAGAAGATCGTTTTAAAGAGCTTATGTTTGCGAAAGGAAATTTAACGCGAGATATTGGGACGAATGTAATTGGTGGCGATGCAGTAAAGTACGGTCTTATAGATGATGTCGGCGGTATTGGAAATGCGATTCGAAAATTAAACGAATTAATAGATGTTCGCGCGGAAGATAGTACAGAAGGGACAATGCTACAATGATTTTATATACAATTATGCCAGAGCAACTTGTGTATCCGGCCGATTATTCACAATGTGAAAGTCAAAAAGTTGTAAATATAAATGGTGTGGAATTAATGGTTTCTGAAGAGGAACATGGATGTTATTCTATTGTACGTGTGCTAAGTACGGACCCACTTCACTATTTAGAGTTTGAGCCCGGTCAGAAAATAACCTTTTAGCAAAAAGAAGGATTTTGTTTAGAAGCTATGGTATAATATAAAAAACAAGACGGTTGAGCAGCCATGAGTAGGCTGCTTTCTTCTGTTTATTTAGCATTTTACAAGAAGTGTAAAAATAGAAGATATAAAGACCTGAAAAATAGAGAAAACAGACATATAAATAGAGCATTTTGAGGGGAGCTTTACTTATATGTAGAACACGAGGTGAAGAAATGGCAAAACAAAAGCAAAGAGGGACGAAGACAAAGGCAAGACGTACGATAAAGCCAACTTTGTATTATGAAATCGTCGGTTTAACTCTTTTTGCACTTTCAATCATTACGATTTTACAGCTAGGCGTTGTAGGGAAATCGTTTGTGTTATTTTTTCGCTTCTTCTTTGGTGAGTGGTACATAATTGGTGTGTTAGGTGTAATAGCTTTATCGGTTTCCTTTGTTATAAAACGCGGATGGCCGAACCTTTTAAATAAACGATTAATTGGATTTTATTTAATTGTATTGGCGATATTAATGTTTAGTCATATTACATTATTTAACCTTCTTACAAAAGATGGAGCAGTGCAAAATACTTCTGTTATTGTGAGTACGAAAGATAACTTCTTTCTTGAAATGAAAAAGGGGCCAGATAGCGTTCATTTAGGTGGTGGTATGTTTGGTGCGCTTATGTTCGCAACATGTTACTTCTTATTTGACGAAGTAGGAGCTTATATCATTGGTATTATTCTAGTTATTCTCGGTATACTTTGTATAACAAATAAGCATATTGGAGAAGTGTTAGCTCCAGTTGGTAGAATTCTTAGAAGTCAGTTTCAAGTGATGCAAGGGGATTATAAAGATTGGAGAGCCAAAAGAACGGCTGAACAAACAGAAAAGAAAAAAACAACAAGAAGCACAAGAAGCAAACGTGCTGCAGAACAAGAAGAAATTATTGAGCCGATGGAAGAAATCTCAATTGATCCTCCGATTATTTCGAATTTCACTGAGAATTATCCTGTAAATGAAGAAGAGGATAAACGAATCGAAGTAGAGCAAGAAGATTTAATCACTTCACCGTTTATTGAAGAGACTCCGCCAATTGAAGAACCAAAGAAAAAGCGTGGAGAAAAAATTGTTGAATCGTTAGAGAGTGAAGCGCAAGCACCTCCTATGCAATTTTCAAATGTAGAAAATAAAGATTACAAGCTTCCTTCACTTGATATATTAAAATTTCCAAAGAATAAGCAAGTTACAAATGAAAATGCGGAAATTTATGAGAATGCTCGTAAATTAGAACGTACATTCCAAAGTTTCGGAGTGAAAGCGAAAGTAACAAAAGTACATAGAGGTCCTGCAGTTACAAAATATGAAGTGTATCCTGATATGGGGGTAAAGGTAAGCAAAATTGTCAGTTTAAGTGATGATTTAGCCCTTGCTTTAGCTGCAAAGGACATTCGTATTGAAGCGCCAATTCCCGGGAAATCAGCTGTAGGGATCGAAGTTCCGAACTCAGAAGTTTCGATGGTAACGCTGAGGGAAGTTCTTGATTCTAAGGCTAATAATCATCCGGAAGAGAAGTTGTTAATTGGTCTTGGCCGAGATATTACAGGTGAAGCTGTATTAGCCCGTCTAAATAAAATGCCCCATTTACTCGTAGCTGGTGCGACAGGTAGCGGGAAAAGTGTATGTATTAACGGTATTATTGTTAGTATTTTAATGCGTGCAAAACCACATGAAGTAAAATTAATGATGATTGACCCGAAAATGGTAGAGTTAAATGTATATAACGGTGTGCCTCATTTGTTAACGCCAGTTGTAACTGATCCGAAAAAAGCATCGCAAGCATTGAAAAAAGTTGTGAGTGAAATGGAACGTCGTTATGAATTGTTTGCTCATAGTGGTACACGTAACATTGAAGGATACAACGATTATATAAAAGAGCATAATAGTCAATCAGAAGCGAAACAACCCGAATTACCTTATATTGTAGTAATTGTGGACGAGTTAGCAGATTTAATGATGGTTGCTTCGTCTGATGTAGAGGATGCGATTATGCGTCTAGCGCAAATGGCTCGTGCTGCTGGTATTCATTTAATTATTGCAACGCAACGTCCGTCAGTTGACGTTATTACGGGTGTTATTAAAGCAAATATTCCATCACGTATTGCATTCGCTGTATCTTCTCAAACAGATTCTCGTACAATTCTTGACGGTGGTGGTGCAGAGAAGCTACTAGGTCGTGGAGACATGCTGTTTATACCAATTGGTGCATCGAAACCTGTACGTGTACAAGGCGCATTTTTATCAGATGATGAAGTTGAGAGAGTTGTAGAATATGTTATTGGACAGCAAAAAGCACAATATCAAGAAGATATGATTCCGCAAGATGTTCCTGATACGAAGCAGGAAGTAGAAGATGAATTATATGATGAAGCGGTTCAACTTGTAGTGGAAATGCAAACAGCATCTGTTTCTATGTTACAACGTAGGTTTAGAGTAGGTTATACGCGAGCTGCTCGCCTAATTGATGCAATGGAAATGAATGGTGTAGTAGGTCCGTATGAAGGTAGTAAACCGAGAGAAGTGCTCATTAATGATGTACAAGAAAAAAGTTCTTAAAAAAAGCCTAATTGTTTTTTGAACTGAACCCAAAAAATTAGACAAATATATTAAGCAGCTACTAAGGATTGAACTCTGTATTGCACAGGGGACAATCCTTTTAGTT